>JASHWN010000369.1 GCA_030044035.1 Xanthobacteraceae bacterium | reverse complement strand
CGCTTGGCATCCTGCTCGGCCTCGATCTTGGCCAAATAGTCGCGCGCGCGGCTCTGCAGCTCGTGCGCCGTGTCCTCGTCGAAGCCTTCGATGCCGGCGATCTCTTTCAGATCGACCAGCGCCAGATCTTCGACCGAGTTGAAGCCTTCGGACGCGAGCAGCTGGCCGATCACCTCGTCGACATTGAGCGCATCGATAAAGGTGCGGGTGCGGGTCTCGAACTCCTTCTGCCGCCGCTCCGATTCCTCCTGCTCGGTGAGGATGTCGATGTCCTTGCCGGTGAGCTGCGAAGCCAGCCGCACGTTCTGGCCGCGCCGGCCGATGGCGAGCGAAAGCTGCTGATCGGGCACGACGACCTCGATGCGATCGCGCTCCTCGTCGATCACCACCTTAGAGACTTCGGCGGGCGCCAGCGCATTGACCACGAAGGTGGCGATTTCCGGCGACCAGGGAATGATGTCGATCTTCTCGCCCTGCAGCTCGTTGACCACGGCCTGCACGCGCGAACCGCGCATGCCGACGCAGGCGCCGACCGGATCGACCGACGAGTCGCGCGACACCACCGCGATCTTGGCGCGCGAGCCGGGATCGCGCGCCACCGCCTTGATCTCGACGATCTCGTCGTAGATTTCCGGCACTTCCTGCGCGAACAGCTTGGCCATGAATTCCGGATGGGTGCGCGACAAAAAGATTTGCGGCCCGCGCTGCTCGCGGCGAACGTCGTAGATGTAGGCGCGGATGCGGTCGCCGTTGCGGAACTGCTCGCGCGGCAGCATCTCGTCGCGCCGCACCACCGCTTCGCCGCGGCCGAGATCGACCACCACGTTGCCGTATTCCACCCGCTTGACGATGCCGTTGACGATATCGCTGATGCGATCCTTGAACTCCTCGTATTGCCGGTCGCGCTCGGCTTCGCGCACCTTTTGCACGATCACCTGCTTGGCCGACTGCGCGGCGATGCGGCCGAACGGCAGCGGCGGCAGCGGATCGGCGATGGTGTCGCCGATCTGCGCGGCGGGATGGCGCCGGCGGGCGTCGTCGAGGCTGATCTGCGTGGCGGGATTTTCCACGGTCTCGACCACCAGCATGTGGCGCGACAGATGCAGCTCGCCGCTCTTGGGATCGATCTCGGCGCGTACTTCGGTTTCGCTGCCGTAGCGCGATCGCGCAGCCTTGGCGATCGCGTCCTCCATGGCGGCAAGAACGATCTTGCGGTCGATCGCTTTCTCGCGCGCCACGGCGTCGGCGATCTGCAACAGTTCCAGTTTGTTGGCGCTTACCGTCGCCATGTTCAGTCTCCATCGGGTTGAGGCGTGCGCCGAGTGTGTTCCGGCGCGGCGTGAATTTCGGTGTCGCTCTCGGTGTCGCGGCGCGGATACGATCCGTTGCCGCCTTTGCCCTTGCGCTCGTCCTGCTTGCTCCGGCGCAGCGCCTGCGCAACCAGGGCATCGGTGAGGACGAGCCTTGCTTCGGTCATGTCATCGATGCGCAGCAGAACGTCGGCGGGCTCGGCCCCCGGCACCGCGCCGCGCAGCCGAACGCAATCGCCCTCGGTGCCGGCGAGTTCGCCGCGGAAACGGCGGCGGCCCTCGATCGGGACCGCCATCTCGACTTGCGCCGGATGGCCGGCATAGCGGTCGAAGTCGGAGCGCCGGACCAGCGGCCGGTCGATGCCGGGCGACGAAATCTCCAAGCGATAGGAGCCTTCGATCGGATCGGCGGCGTCGAAGACCGGCGACAGCGCCCGCGAAGCGGCCTCGCAATCCTCGATCGTCATGGTGCCGTCGGGCCGCTCCGCCATGATCTGGACGGTGCAGCCGGCAAAGCCAGAAATGCGCACCCGCACCAGCCGATAGCCGAGGCCGGCGAGCACCGGCTCGGCCAGCATGGCAACGCGCGCTGCCCGCCCCGGCTCGGTGATGAGCCGGGGTTCGTCGGCAAAGCTCGTAGCGGCGAAGGCGGGACTGTCGTCCATGCTATTCCGGCCGTTCATCCTGCGAACCGTCCGGCAGGCCTCCAGGTCGGCCCGAGGTAATAAAAAAGAGCGGGCCCCGGGGGAACCCACTCTCAAAACCGTTCGGATTAGCCGACCGTTATGAGGTATCCTTGACGGACAAGCCGAATATAGCGTTTTGCCGCGCCAAGGCAAGGGCCCCTCGAACTATTGGTTTAGGGATCGCGCTCGGCGAGTTCGACGGAAGCGGTGATACGGCGCTCAGAATTTGCGAAAAACCAGAAAACACGATGCGCGGGCCTCCTGCGCGGCCTTGGCATGATAGCGCGTCGGCGTGAAGCCCGGCCACGGCTTGCGCCAATCGTCCGCGCCTTGCGCCGTCCACTGAAATTGCTCGGAACGTAAGAAACGCAACAGCGTCCAGGCGGCGTAATCCGCGATATCGGTGACGAAGCGGAATTCGCCGCCGGGGCGCAGGATGCGGGCTAGGCGAGCGATCATCTCATCTTGCACGAAGCGCCGCTTCCAATGCCGGCGCTTTGGCCATGGATCGGGATGAACGAGCTCGATGCGCGTCAGCGAAGCCTCAGGAAGCCAGGCGATGAGGCTGACGGCGTCGTCGAAATGCAGGCGGATATTGCGCAAGCCCCCGCGCTCGATCCCCGCCAGTGCCTTGGCCATGCCGTTGATAAAGGGCTCGACACCCAAGAAGCCGGTCGTGGGCAGGGTCAGCGCCTGTGCGATCAGCGATTCGCCGCCGCCAAAGCCGATTTCCAATGCCACGTCTGCGACCGGCACCGGAAACAGCGTGCGCAAATCGGCGGGAGCGGGCCGAGAAATGTCGATGGCGAGCTGCGGCAGCAGCGCCTCAATGAGCTGCGCTTGGCGCGGGCGCAGCTTGTGTCCCTTGCGCCGACTAAAGAACGCGCGCGATTGCTGGACGTTCGAACTCATGCCCGTCGGGCCGCGCCTTGCGGCAATCCACGCCGCACGCCGAGCTTATCAGAACACGTCGACCGCGGGCGCGAGACTCGGGTTACGCGCGAAACAGCGAGCGTCCCGGTCAGCGAAATGCGCGCTTGAGCGCATCGGCGAGATCGGTGCGCTCCCAGGAAAATCCGCCGTCCTTGTCGGGTGCCCGGCCGAAATGGCCATACGCCGCGGTGCGCCGATAAATCGGCCGGCTCAGTTTCAGCGTGCGGCGGATGTGGGTCGGCCGCAACGGAAACAGCTCCGGCAAGAGTTTCTGCAGCTTGGCCTCTTCGACTTTGCCGCTGCCATGCGTATCGACGTAAAGCGACATCGGGTCGGCAACGCCGATCGCGTAGGCAATCTGGATGGTGCAGCTGTCGGCGAGCCCGGCCGCCACCACGTTCTTGGCAAGGTAGCGCGCCGCATAGGCCGCCGAGCGATCGACCTTGGTGGGATCCTTGCCGGAGAACGCGCCGCCGCCATGGGGCGCATAGCCGCCATAGGTGTCGACGATGATTTTCCGCCCTGTGAGGCCGCAATCGCCGTCCGGCCCGCCGATCACGAAGTTGCCCGTCGGATTGACCAAAAAATCGCTCGGCTTGTTAGGCATCCAGCCGTCGGGCAGCGCCGAAGCCACCGTATCGGCGATCATCTCCTTGACCATGCCGGGATTGTATTTCTTGCCGTTGCGGGTCTGCGCATTGTGTTGGGTCGAAACCACGACCTTGGTACAGCCGACCGGCTTGCCGTCGACGTAGCGCACCGTGACTTGGCTCTTGGCGTCGGGCTGCAGATCGAACAGCGCACCGGAGCGCCGTCTTTCCGACAGCACCTTGAGAATCTTGTGGGCAAAATAGATCGGCGCCGGCATGAACGAGCCCTTCTCGTAGACCTCGCTCTCGGTGCAGGCAAAGCCGAACATCATGCCCTGGTCGCCGGCGCCCTCCTGCTCGCCGGTTTTTTTCTTCTTGGCGTCGACGCCCATGGCGATGTCGGGCGACTGGCCGTGCAGCAGGACTTCGACGTCGGCGCCATAATAGGAAAAGCCGTCTTGGTCGTAGCCGATGTCCTTGACCACGCCGCGCGCGATCTCGGCGATCAGCTCGCGATTGACCACCGCCTTGGCGCCGTGCTTGTGGAACAGCGGCTCCTGGCCCCGGCCCTCGCCGGCGATGACGATCTTGTTGGTGGTGCAGAGGGTTTCACAGCCGAGCCGCGTGTTCACCTTGCTTTCGTCGGCGATACCCAATTTCACGTCGTTCTCGATGAAGGCATCGAGGATCGCGTCGGAAATCTGATCGCAGACTTTGTCCGGATGACCTTCGGAGACCGACTCGCTGGTGAACAGGTAATTGACACGTCCCACGAAACACTCCCCTCGTCGGGCTGGTCCCGATCGCCTCCGGCTGGACCAATCGGCCGGTGCATTGGCGGCGACACGCCGCGCTGATCCAGCACGGTGTTGCCGCGCAGCGCAGCCGCGGTCAAGATGTGGGCGCAAGGTGGGCGCCTGCCTGCGCAGCGCCGCGATGGCGCGGTGGGCGCGCTCAGCGCTTGTCGCTTGTGGCGATTTGCTCGACGAGATCGACGATGCGGCGGCGCAGCTTTAGATCGCTGATCCGCATGAAAGCCTTGGTCAAGGCCAAGCCGTCGGAACTGGCGAGGAAATCCGACACATAGGCGGGCGAGGGGGCATCGCCTTCGAAGCGCGGGCTGCCCGCTACGTGCGGCGCGCCTTCGAAGAAGAATTCAACCGGAACCTGCAGGATGTTCGAGATCTGCTGCAACCGGCTGGCACCGATGCGGTTGGTGCCCTTTTCGTATTTCTGGACCTGTTGAAAAGTCAGGCCCAACGCATCGCCGAGTTTCTCCTGGCTCATGTTGAGCATCATTCGGCGCATTCGAACCCGACTCCCAACGTGCTTATCGATAGGATTCGGGGCCTTTTTTGCGACCATCATAACGAACTCCTATGAGTCCCCTAGTATCATTAATGGGCAAAAAAATCAAAATTCGGCTTGGATATTCTGCACTTGCTCGCTGCTGCGGTGCAGATTTTGGTTTCCGTTCGGTTTATGTCGCGCCGCCTACTACCCATAGCTGCGCAAAACGCGTGCCGATCGCCGGCTCGATTCACGAGCCGGCGGCGGCCGCTATCGGGCGCCGCCAGAGCAAAGGGCGACCGGTACCGCCTGTCAGACTTTTTTCGTGCCGGCATACATGCGGCGGCGCACCACCGCGAAGAAGGCAACGGCGACGATGACGAAAGCTGTGGTGTCGCCGACGCGGGCATAGAGCGGAGCCCCGATCGGACGCGGCAGCGGCGCATCGAGCACGCCCTCGCTGCCAAGCGGCAGCGAACTGATCACGCGGCCTACCGGATCGACCACGCCCGAGATGCCGGTATTGGCCGCCCGGACCAGGGGCAGGCCCTGTTCGATGGCGCGGATGCGCGCCTGCTGGAAATGCTGGTAGGGGCCGGTGCTGATGCCGAACCAGCCGTCATTGGTGACGTTGATGAGCCAACCGGGCCGAGTGCCGTCCGGCGCCACTTCGCTCGGGAAGATAGCCTCATAGCAAATCAGCGGCAGCGCCTGCGGCGCACCCGGTATTGTCAGCAACCGCCGCCGGTCGCCGGCCAAGAAGCCGTTTTGCTGCTTGGTCAGCACCTGCAATCCCATTCGCTCGAGCAGGCGCGCGAACGGCAGGTATTCGCCGAACGGAACGAGATGGACCTTGTCGTAAAGCGCCGCGATCGAGCCGTCGTGGTCCAGTACGTAAATCGAGTTGAAGGCGCGCGGATGGGTCGGATCGACCGGCTCGGCGAGCCGCATGGCGCCGGTAATCAGCACGGTTTTGGACCCCAGCAGCTTGGCGATCTGCGCCAGGGCGGCGGGCTCGCGCGTCAAGAAAAAGGGAAACGGCGATTCCGGCCAGATCAGATGCGTCGCGTCACGAGCGCCGAGCGACTGCGGGCCGGAGGGGCGGTCCGACAAGGCGATATAGCGGTCCATGACCTGCTGCCGCGCCGCATAATTGAAGCGGACGTCCTGCTGCAGGTTCGGCTGCATGATGCGCAAATGCACCTTGTCGACGAGGCGGGTGGGGGTCTGCGAGAGCCGCCAGGCGCCCCATCCGCCGAGGCCGGCGAGGACGGCAACGCTGAGCGCAAGGGGCAGCCAGGGCCGGCTGGTTTCGGCAGGATCGTCGGCTAGCGCTGCCGGACTCGCAAAGACGACGATGGCGATGAAAGTCAGGCCCCAGATGCCGATCAATGAGGCGCTTTGCGCCAGCGCGAGCGGCGCGGTCAAAGCGTAGCCGAAGGCGTTCCAGGGAAATCCGGTCAGCACGTGCCCGCGCAGCCATTCGGATGCGCTGAGCGCTACGCCGAGAGCGAGAATACGATTGGCGCCGGGGCTCCAGAGTAATCGGGCGACCGCCACGCCAAGGCCGGTAAAAACCGCCAACAGCGCCGGCAGGCCGATGACCGCGAACGGCATCAGCCAGCCGAACGTTGGCGCGTCGACCAGAAAGGCGTAGCCGATCCAGTACAGGCCGGCGACAAAGTAGCCGAAGCCGAACCACCAGCCGGTGGCGGCGGCGACCAGCACGCCGCCCCAGCGGCCGGCTGCCGCGCCGTCGATCAACCAGACCAGCACCGGAAGGGTGAGAAACAGCACCGGCCAAGCGTCAAACGGCGCCATGGCCAGCGCCGACAGCGCTCCGGCCGCGAAGGCGGTCAGCCAGCGCCGCCAGCCCCAAGCGAGCACCACCGCATGGACCAGCCGCTTTGCCGTCACGGCGAGCGCGTCGAGTTCGGGTTGGACCGATTAGGCTCGTCGCGCGGCGGGGTGGGGCGCGGCGCGGGTGTTTTCGCGGCCGCGGGGACCTCGCGCGGCAATGCTGTGCGGCGATCTTTGCGGCGATAGATCTTGACCCGCTTGACCCGGCGCGGATCGGCATCGAGCACTTCGGCCTCGAACGAGCCGGGTCCCGGCACAAGCTCGCCGCGCACCGGCACATGTCCGGCTCGGATGACCAAATAACCGCCGAGCGTGTCGACTTCGCCCCGCGCTTCGCCGAAGTCGAACTCGTCGCCGATCACCGCCCGCACCTCATCAAGGCTGGCGCGGCCCGCAGCCAGAAACGAGCCGTCGCTCTGGCGGGTGATCGCCGGCATCTCGTCGACGTCGTGTTCGTCGGCGATGTCGCCGACGATGATCTCGACCAGGTCTTCCATCGAGACGAGCCCGTCGGTGCCGCCGTATTCGTCGATGACCAGCGCCAAGTGGATGCGCGTCGCCTGCATCTTGGCCAAGAGGTCGAGCGCCGGCATCGATGGCGGGGCGTAGAGGATGTCGCGCACGATATGCGTCGCGGCGAGCGGCGTCGTCAGATCGAGATTGGCGAAATCAAGGTCGGCTCGCGGCGGCTCTTCGCGCGGCGCGGCATTGGGCGGAGCGGCGCCGGCGCGCGCCGCCATGAAGCTGATCAAATCGCGGATGTGGACCATGCCGGCCGGGTCGTCGAGCGTATCGTTGTAGACCACCAGCCGCGAATGTCCCGCGCTCTCGAATACCTTGATCAGGGCGGACAGCGCAATGTCCTGTTGCACGGCGATGATGTCGGCGCGCGGAATCATGACGCGTTCGATTCGGTAGTCGCGCAGGCCAAGGATGTTCCTGACCATCGCGGCTTCTTCCGGAGAGAAACCGGACGCGGCTGGCGGCGCGGCAAGGACTTGTTCAAGGTCGGCACGCGTCGTCGCCGACTTCCAGCCGAACAGGATATGCATGATCCGCGATAACAAACCCGTCGCGTGGTCATTGTCGGCGGGCGTTACGAGCGCGGGCAAGCCGCGATGTTCGCTGTCGCTCGGTTCGCCGCGTGCTGGAGCTTCGCTCATCGAGCCTCTGTCATTTTATCGGGCGGCGTGGCGCTTCTGCCGACGCGGCCCGACGCGCGATGATGCGGGCCGGCGCATGGCCAGGTACGGATCCGGGATTGCCAGGCGCCGCAGAATGACCCGCTCAAGCCGTTCCATGGTTTCGGCGTCACCGGCCCGCTCGTGATCGTGGCCGCAAAGGTGCAAAAAGCCGTGCACCGCAAGATGGGCAACATGATGGGCAAACGGCTTGCCGTCCCGCCGCGCTTCCCGCGCCAC
>JASHWN010000368.1 GCA_030044035.1 Xanthobacteraceae bacterium | reverse complement strand
TTTTATGCGGTGATGCCGAGCCCGGTCGACGGCACGGTGTGGGGCACGATCCGCTACAATCCGGGCGCCATCGTCCGGATCAATCCCGGTTCGAACCCGCCCGAAACGGCGCTGTCCGAAATCTATAAGGTGCCGCTGCCCGGCTTCGGTCCGCGCGGCGGCGACATCGACTCACAGGGCGTCGTCTGGGTGTCGCTGGCGAGCGGCCATCTCGGCAGCTTCGACCGCCGCAAATGCAAGGGCCCGCTCAACGGCCCGAAAGCGACCGGCGACCAATGTCCGGAAGGCTGGTCGTTCTACAAATACCCGGGGCCGGGCTTCGCCGGCATCGGCGATAACAGCGCCGAGTCGAGCTATTACACCTGGGTCGACCAGCACAACACGTTCGGGCTCGGCAATGACGTGCCGGTCTCGACCGGCAATCTCAATGACGGCCTGATCGCGTTTGCCGACAACAAGATGATCACGCTGAAGGTGCCGTACCCGACCGGCTTCTATGCCAAAGGTCTCGACGGCCGCATCGACGATCCCAACGCCGGCTGGCAAGGCCGTGGGTTGTGGACCTCGAGTGGCGACCGCGTGCCCTGGCACCAGGAGGGCGGCAAGGGCATGACCCCGATGGTCGTGCACTTCCAACTGCGGCCGTCGCCGCTGGCGGATTGAGGTTTCGGCACGATCAAATCCGTCGCAGCGATACGATGGCCGGGCCTTGTCCCGGCCATCGGCGTCTTTAATCTCTCGCCTTGTATCGGCGACAACAAATCTTGGCTTGTCATGCCCCGCGAAGGCGGGGCATCCAGTAACCACAGAGGCCAGAGTAAAGTCCGAAACGATTGTGAATACTGGATCACCCGCTTTCGCGGGTGATGACAATGAGTCAATGATTAAAGCCGTTGGTGTAACCTTAAAGACACGCGCGTGACCGCGCGGACGTGACGCCGAAAGTGCTGCGATGAATTGCGAAAGCCCGCTGCTCACCGATCTCTATCAGCTCAATATGATGCAGGCGTACCTGGATGGTGGCGAGACGCAGACGGCGGTGTTCGAGTTTTTCGCCCGCACGCTGCCGGCGCAGCGCGGATTTTTGCTGGCGGCCGGGCTCGAACAGGCGCTCGATTATCTGGAGAACCTGCGCTTCTCCGCCGCCGATCTCGACTGGCTTGAGAGCACCGGCCGCTTCAAGTCGAACCTGCTCGACTATCTGCGCGGCTTCCGCTTCGACGGCGACGTGCACGCCATGGCGGAGGGCACGGCGTTCTTCGCCGGCGAACCGATCCTGCGCGTCACCGCGCCGTTGCCGGCGGCGCAGTACGTCGAGACGCGCCTCATCAACATCCTGCACTATCAGTCGCTGGTCGCCGCCAAGGCGGCGCGCTGCGTGCTGGCGGCGCCGGGAAAGGTTTTGGTCGATTTCGGCTTTCGCCGCGCCCACGGCGCCGAAGCCGGCCTGCTGGCGGCGCGCGCCAGCTACATCGCCGGCTTTGCCGGCACCGCGACCGTGCTGGCCGGGCAACAATTCGGCCTGCCGCTTTACGGCACCATGGCGCATTCGTTCATCGAATCGTTCGACGATGAAACCGCGGCGTTCGAGAGCTTCGCGCGTTCGCGGCCCGACAACCTGGTGCTGCTGCTCGACACCTACGACACCGAAGCGGCCGCGCACAAAGTCGTGGCGTTGGCGCCGAAGCTCAAAGCCGCCGGCATTGCGATCCGCGCGGTGCGCCTCGACAGCGGCGACCTGGTCGCGCTCGCCAAAAGCGTACGCAAGATTCTTGATGCCGGCGGCCTCACCGAGGTGACGATCTTTGCCAGCGGCGGCCTCGACGAGGATGCGCTTGCCGAGTTCGCGCAAAACAACGCGCCGATCGACGGCTTCGGCGTCGGCACCAGTCTGACCACGTCGGCCGACGCGCCGGCGATCGATTGCGTCTACAAGCTGCAGGAATATGCCGGCCTGGCGCGGCGCAAGCGGTCCGAGCGGAAGGCGACTTGGCCCGGCCGCAAGCAGGTGTGGCGGCGCTACGGCGCCGATGGCCGCATGCGCGGCGACGTCTTGGCGCGCGAAGGCGCCGACAAGGACGGCGAGCCGTTGCTCCATCTCGTCATGCAGAGCGGCAAACGCGTGCGCCCGCCCGAAGCGCTCGACGCGGTCAAGGCCCGCGCCCGCGACGCGCTTGCGCGGCTGCCCGAACCCTTGCGCCGGCTCGAGCCGGAGGCGACATATCCGGTCGAGATCGCTCCCGAACTGGTCGCGCTCGCCGCCGAGGTTGACCGCCGCCAGCAATCCCACGGAGCGCCGACGGGATAAAGCGCATGAATGACGACACGCGGTTCGGCGACGAGGGCGTGCTCATCATCGTCGACGTGCAGAACGATTTTTGTCCCGGCGGCGCGCTGGCGGTGCCGGGCGGCGACGAGATCATTCCAATCGTCAACGGGCTTGCGGCGCGGTTCCGCAACGTGGTGCTGACCCAGGACTGGCATCCGCGCGGCCATTCGTCGTTCGCATCGTCGCATCCGGGCACGAAACCGTTCGACACCATCGCGGCGCCGTACGGGCCGCAGGTATTGTGGCCGGATCACTGCGTGCAGGACACAACGGGCGCCGCGTTTCACCCGGCGCTGCGCGCACCGCACGCCGCTTTGGTGCTGCGCAAAGGTTTTCGCCGCGCCATTGATTCCTACTCGGCGTTCTACGAGAACGACCGCAAGACGCCGACCGGGCTCACCGGCTATTTGCGCGAGCGCGGGCTGACGCGGCTGTTCCTGGCCGGCCTCGCCTTCGACTTCTGCGTCCGCTATTCGGCCGAGGACGCCCGCCGCGAGGGCTTTGACGCCTTCGTGATTGAGGACGCCTGCCGCGGCATCGACATCGCCGGTTCCGTTGCCGCAACGCGCACAAGCCTTAACGCACTCGGCGTGCCTTGCGTTAACACGCACGAATTCGCTTGATTTTTCAGTGGTTTGCTCTTTCTAACCAACCGTGCGGCAACACAACGCAGCTGTGTGCAGTGCACAAAATTCCTTGACTCGGCGTTGAATCCTGCGGAAAGTCATGGAACCTTCAAATTTCGGTCGCCCATGCGCCAATCTGTTGCCAACCCCAATTCGGGCCTGCCATCACTGATGATGCCGTGCCCGGCTTGCGCCGGCCGCATGGTCTATCACGGCCGCCGTATCGTCGCCGCCGACCTTGAAGACACCGTCTATGCGTGCCGCAATTGCGGCGCCGAGCTGGTCCGCACCTCGGTGCGCAGCGCGAAGCCGGGCAAAGCGAAGCCGGCCGCGGCCGCCTGATCCGTTTTCAGTTCCGCTACGCCAGCCTCAGCCCCATTTGCCCGAGCACGGCGCGGCCAAGGAGGCCGAACGGGTTGGCGAGCGTCTCCAGCATCTCGAAATGATTGTAGCCCTCGCCGACCAGAAGCTCGACCGGGTTGCCGGCCGCTTTCACCGCGGCGGCAAAGTCGCGGCTCTGGCGCTTGAATTCCGGCGTCTCGTAGGTGCCGTAGCTGAGCACGAGCGGCGTATGCAGCCGGTCGAGATGGCGCATGGCGGAAAGCTCCTGTTCCATCGCGTCGGTGAACTTGACGTATTTGGAGCGCTTCGACAGCCGCACCGGTTTGAGATCGTACATGCCGCTCGACAGCGTCGCGCCCTTGAGAATGTCGCGTGGCAGGCCGTCGGCGGCCCAATCGTGGGTGACGGCGCAGCCGGACAGATGCGAGCCCGAAGAATGCGAGATCAGATGCAGCCGACTCCTATCGCCGCCGAACTTTTCGACATTGCGATAGACCCAACCGATCGCGCGGCACACCTGCTCGACCATCGGGAACAGGCTGCCGCTGGCGTTGTCGACATTGGTGAAGTCGAGCACCACGAAATGCGCACCGATGTGCACGAACGGTTCGGCGAGATAGGTGAACTCCGACGCCGCGCCGTTGCGCCAGGCGCCGCCATGCACGAAGATTCCGACCGGCGCGTTCGCCTTGTTGGTGCGATAAACGTCCAAGCCTTCGATCGGCGTCGGCCCATAGGCGTGGCGTTCCGGCTTGCCGATGCGCCTGAGCGCCGCGGCGCTGTTCGCCAGCCGCCGCTTGCGGAGTTGCTCGCGGTTCGGCGCATACACGATCTGGTCGTAGGCGTCGTCGAGTTCCTGCTGGTCCATGCCGAGCCAGACGATCGGGCCTTTGACGCGTGCAGCCGCGGTCGCAGTCATTGTGTTCATATGTTCTCGATATCCCAAGCTTGTCATGCTCCGCGAAAGCGGAGCATCCAGTACTCTGCATATTAGAGGTATTGTCTCTCGCTTCAATCCTGACTGCCGGTGATTACTGGATCGTCCGCTTGGGCGGACGATGACAACTATTTGGCGGTTCCAGGCTCGACCAACGCCGCGGCGCGCTGCACGATCGCTGGCGGCGCGGCGTAGGCTTTCGCCAGCATGGCTTCGATCTCCGCGCCGGTCATCGGCTCGATCTCGAGCTGCATCGTCTGCGCCTCGGCCACAAACGCCGGATCGCGCAAGGTCTCGGCAAACGCCGCGCGCAGCGCCGCGACGCGGTCGGCCGGCGTGCCCGGCGGCGCCGCGAACGGCCGCCCGGCTTCCTGACGCATCAGGATCAGCTCCATCACCTGTCGGCTTTGCGGGTCGCGCACCAGATCGAGCGCGCTCGGCACATCGGGCAGGTCGCGCAATTTCGTCAGCCCCATCTGCACGATGACATTGAGCAGATGATCGCTGACCCAGCGCGGCCGCGATGCCTTCATGGTCGACCACGACAGGCCGCAAATGCCTTCGGCCTCGCCGCCCTCGACCGCCATGGTGAGCCCGGAGCCCGAATCGTAGCCGGCGACGATCTTGAACTTGGTGCCGATCAGCGCGTTGAGCAGCTTCGGCACGATCGCGGTGTTCGACGTCGCGCCGGCACCCGCGACGACGACCTGGCGCTGCTGCGCGTCCGCGATGGTTTTGACCGCGCTCGTGTGCCAGGTGGCGCAAACGTTCTCCAGCTTGCCGATGCTGCCGAGCCAGGCGAAGCGGCGCGGGTCGTAATGCGCGCCGGCATTGCCGAACAGCGGATCCATCGCCGCGCCGTTGGTAAAGGCGCCGATGGTCGCGCCGTCGCGGTCGGCGCTGTTGTAGAGGCTTGAGGCCGCCGCCAATCCCGCCGCCGCCGGCATGTTCTTGGCGATGATCGGCGGATGCCCCGCAATATGATCGCTCCAGTGCCGCGCGAAGGCGCGCGCATACACGTCATAGCCGCCGCCGGCGCCGCTGCCGACCAGCATGGTGATCGGATGCGATTTGTAAAACGCCTCGACCGATTGGGCGTGAAGGGCTTGCGTGAGGCTGCCAAGCGTCACCAGAGCGATCACACAAGAGCCCGCTCTTACCCAAAAACATGCCATGCGAAGTTTAAAACTCCTATCGCTCGCATGCCGCCGTCGATCGCAACGGTAGCAAAAAGTTTCGAAAGGATTGTTTTGTCAAGGGCGCGAAGCGCCGCCTTCGAAGACCCTTGACAAAACAATCCTTTCGAAACACACGGCCACCGTTGCGATCGACGGCTACCTCTGATCGTCGCACGTATCTCTTTTCGACCCCATCACGGATTTTTCCCCACTCCATACTTCTGCTGCATGGCAGCGAAAAAGCCCTCGCTCTTGAGCGCGTCGAGCAGGCTCGTGTCCACGTAATTGGCGACGCTCTGACTGACGTTGGGGAACTGCTTGAGGATGTTTTGGGCGCCGTCGGCCGACGGTTCGAGATTGGGCGGCGACTGATGCTGGAAATCTTCATAGGTGACGTCAAGGATTTTCGCGCTTTTGATCTTCAGCTCCTTGGCCAGCACCTCCTTGGCGCGCTTGGCATCGCTGAGCGCGATGTAATTGCCCTCGATCGAGGCCTTGAGAAAGCGCGTGAACAGGTCGCGGCGCGCCGCGATGTCGGCGCGGCGCACGACGATGCCGGAAAACAGCCAGGGAATATGCTCGGGCACGAGATCGACCAGCACGTTGACATGCTCGGCGCGCGCCTGCGAGGCGAGCGGCTCGTTGAGCGCCGTGGCCTTGATCTCGCCTGAGCGCACCGCCGCGAGGCGATGGGCGCTGCCGCCGTATTCCTTGATAACGACGTCGTCGCGCGTCAGCCCGAGTTTTTGCAGCGCCAAGGTCACCGTCGAATCGCTTTCCGAGCCGAAGGTGCTCACCCCGACCACGCCGCCCTTGAGATCCGCGGCGGTCTTTACGCCCGGTGCCGAGAAAAACGTGAAGCGGATGGTATTCGACAGCGAGCCGATGGCGCGCAGGTCGCCGCCGGACTGATTGACGCGGATCACCGAGGAGAGGCCGACATGCATGACGTCGATGCGCCCGGCCTGCAATTCTTCGGCGCCTTTGCTGCCGCCGTTCATGTTGACGATGTCGACGTTGAGCCGCTGCGCCGCGTAGAGCCCGGCGGCGCGCGCCACGTACCAGGCCAGCACCGTGTTCACCGGATCGGAAATACCGGCCTTGATCAGAAGCGGCGGCGGCGTGCGGGATTGTTGTTGCGCTGAAGACGGCATGGCCATGGCGAATGCGGCGATTGCGCTAAAACCGAGAGCAACGCAAGCGATAACACGTATTCTCACCCTGGTCCTCCCAGTCGGCCATTTTCAAACTGCGTTTCCCGGGCGCAGCGCAGCAAAAGCGCGTTCACGCGGGTCTTCGACGCGCTATGGCGTAGCGAAGCGGTGCGCTGCAGACCCGGGATCGTGACAAACGCTGAGTTTGGGACGATCCCGGAACAGCGGTGCACCGCTTCGCGCTGCACCGCATCCGGGAAACATGTCGATTTTAGCGCTTATGTATTGACGCGGGAATGAGCGGCTCAGTAGCCGTCGCCGTCGCCATCAAAACTCCCGGAACAGCCGGCCGAAACCCTCGATGCGGTCATTGATGCCGCAGCGGCGCAGCGCGTGCCAGACGATCGCCTGATGGGCCGATAGGCAGCTGACGCCGAACTCGCGCTCCAGCACGTCGAGCGCGCCGGCGGTCGGCCAAAGCGGCGACGGGAACAGGATCGAGTCGGCACCGGGATGCCGCTGCATCAGCGCGCGGCCCATGTCGATCGCGGCGTGGCGCGGAATGCGGCCGATCTGGTTGAACGCCGCGCCCCAGCCGGTGGCGCCCAACACCTCGCAGCCGAAATGCTTGGCATAGCCGGCGATGCGGTCGGTTTCGCTCAACTCGTAGGGCTGCGCCACCACGACTTTCTGGCAGCCGAGCGCCTTGGCGGCCGCAGCCTGGGCGGAGGCGCTGGTCGAAACTTTGACCTTCAGCTCCGCTTCGAGATCGCGGATCATTTTCTCGGCATTCTCGGAACCGCGTGAAAAATTGATCGGCACGCCGCCGAGCACGACGATGTCGCAGCCCGCCGCCGCCATCTCGCGCGCCGCCCGCATGCTGATGTCGTAGGACTGATCGACTTCGTCCTTTGAGCGCACCACGATGGCGAGCGAGGTGACCACCAAGGTCACGCCGTCCGGCACGATCTTGTAGAACTCGTACGGAAACACTTCCGTGGTGAGCGGCGGCGAAGTGTAGCCGATGCGGGCGCGGCGGCCGTAAATGTCGGCGCGGGATTGGTCAGTCATGTGCGGTATTGTTGATGTTATGGCTGCTAGAGACGTCTGTTCCACGCGAATCAAAACTCTCCATTCGTCATTGCCGGGCTTGACCCGGCAATCCATGCTGCGTTGAGGCCTCATGGATGCGCGGGTCAAGCCTGGTCAAGCCCGCGCATGACGAGCTAGTGGGTCTACCTGAGCGCAGTCTACTCTATCCCAGATTCAATGCCTTGAAGAAATCGTTGCCCTTGTCGTCGATGACGATGAAGGCGGGGAAATCGACCACCTCGATGCGCCAGATCGCCTCCATGCCGAGTTCCGGATATTCGACCGTCTCGACCTTCTTGATGCAGTGCTCGGCGAGGTTGGCCGCCGCGCCGCCGATCGAGGCGAGATAGAAGCCGCCGTATTTCTGGCAGGCCTCGCGCACCGCCGGCGAGCGGTTGCCCTTGGCCAGCATCACCATGGAGCCGCCGGCGGCCTGGAAATCGGCGACGAACGAATCCATGCGGCCGGCGGTGGTCGGGCCGAACGCACCCGAAGCGTAGCCCTCCGGCGTCTTGGCCGGCCCGGCGTAATAGACCGGATGGTTCTTGAAATAATCCGGCAAGCCCTCGCCGCGCTCGAGCCGCTCACGCAATTTGGCATGGGCGAGATCGCGCGCCACGATCATCGGGCCAGAAAGCGACAGCCGCGTCTTGATCGGATGTTTGGTCAGCTGCGCCAAAATCTCCTGCATCGGCTTGTTGAGGTCGATCGTCACCACCTCGCCGCCGAGTTTTGTGGCGTCCACCTCCGGCAGATATTTGGCCGGATTGTGCTCCAGCTCTTCCAAAAACACGCCGTCGCGCGTGATCTTGCCGAGCGCCTGGCGGTCGGCCGAGCACGACACGCCGAGCCCGATCGGCAGCGACGCGTTATGGCGCGGCAGGCGGATCACGCGCACGTCATGGCAAAAATATTTGCCGCCGAACTGCGCGCCGACGCCGAGCGACTGCGTCATTTTCTGGATCTCGGCCTCCATGGCGCGGTCGCGGAAGGCGTGGCCGTCCTCGGAGCCGCGCTCCGGCAGCGCGTCGTAATATTTGCAGGAGGCGAGCTTGACCGTCTTCATGGTCAGCTCGGCCGAGGTGCCGCCGATGACGATGGCGAGATGATAGGGCGGGCACGCCGCGGTGCCCAGGGTGAGCACCTTCTCCTTGAGAAACGCCGCGAGGCGGTCGCGGCTGAGAATCGACGGCGTCGCCTGGAACAGAAACGCTTTGTTGGCCGAGCCGCCGCCCTTGGCGATGAACAAAAACTTATAAGCGTCCTCGGCGTCGGCATGATCAGGATCATGGCCTTGCGCGTAAATCTCGACCTGCGCCGGCATGTTGGAGCGCGTGTTCTTCTCCTCGAACATGGAGAGCGGCGCGAGCTGCGAGTAGCGCAGGTTGCGCTTGAGATACGCGTCGCGTGCGCCCTCGGCGAGCGCCGCCTCGTCGTCGCCGTCGGTCCAGATCAGCCGGCCCTTCTT
>JASHWN010000367.1 GCA_030044035.1 Xanthobacteraceae bacterium | reverse complement strand
GAGGGCGCCAACGACAGCGGACACATGCAGATCGCAGCGAAGGCAAGCCGCGTCGCAATTTATGTAATCCCGACCGACGAGGAAAGAATGATTGCCGAACATACGGTCACGTGCATTATTTAGCGTAAGACTCGACCAAATTGGCGGTATTCGCACGATTGCGAGTCGATCTCGCCAAGCATCTGCTGATTGCGCTTGTAGCATTGTTTCTGCTTTCAGCACTGATCTGCGCTGTGTGCAGCTCTTCTGGTCGGCAGGTCCGTCGAACGCAGAACCTATTTCTCTGGGACGCAATCCGCTTGAGTTGGGGACGGCCGCGCTCTTTGCAGCCCTCTTCATTGCCACCTCGCTGCTGTCAAGCTGGGTGACGGCCCGATTTGGCGTTACCGGAGTGGTGCGGCTGCAGGTGTACCAAATACTGCCATAGCGCCGGCGATCCTTATCGCGGCAGCGTCGAATAATCTTCTCAAAGCAGGTTACGCTGCGGTGTTTTCGGGCGGCCGGCTCGCTGTGCTGAGCGTGATCGTATTAATAGTTCTCGCGGCCGCAGGCCTGGTCATTGCCTTTATGCTCATTAGCTGAGATGAGCAAGTAACCCGCGGGCGGCAGACCGCATCAATCGTTTTTCGGCTTCCCAGCGGCTGGCGCCATCCAACGTGGTCAGAAAATCCACCTTGCCTGCCGCGAGCGTGGCAACCGGCAAGCCGTCACGATAAATCAGGCGATTATCCGTCAACGCCGGCAATCGCGGGCCGGGCGTGAGAATGCCGATCAGGTTCAGCGGGTCGGCGCCAGACAACGAAATCCACTGCTCCGAGAGCGGCCGGCGGCGCGTTTCCCGCAGCAAACCGACCGCCTCTGGAAGCGCATACTGCTCACCGGAAAAGCCCGCGACAAAACGCCCGCCGCGGATTTCGCCGCGCGCCTCGAGACGGCGGTAAATGCGGAGCAGATCGCGCCACGGCGGCAGCCAGCCGGCTTCGCGGGCGAGCAACCGCCAGAATACGACGCCGTAGCGCTGCAACAGCGTTCTCGCCACCTGCTCGCTGCCGGCCGCCCTCTCCTGCTCATTCATCCCGTCAGACTGCGCCGCGCGACGGATCAGCGCCCAACGCCCGCCGCTTTCGATGTCGAAGGCGAGAACGCGCCCGCGCCGTTTCGCGCCGGCAATCGGCTTGCGCCGGCTCGACGGCACCAATAGCGCGCGCAGGCCGGCGAAACTGTCGGACGTCACCAAGCCGAGCGCGACCAGTTCGCCCAGCGTGTCTTCGAGTTGTGGCCGCAGCAAATGCGACGCTTCGGCCAATTCATCAAAGAACATTGCTCCGTTCGCGCGTAGGCAGTCGAGCAGCAATTGCGCCCGCGGGCTCGGCAACGGAGGGCTCATCTGCGGCGAAAGCGAAAGCCAGTGCCCCAGCCGCCGGCGATCGAGCAAGGCGATCGGCGTCGATCGCACCGGCGTAGTGGCGCGGCCGCGGCGGTTGTCATTTGCGGGCGGCGTCAGACGCGCCCAAATGGCGCGGCCGGCGATGCACTGGGTGTCCAACCAAGCCGGCTCGTAGCCTGCAATACGCGCCGGAAGAATTTCGGTTTCCCACGAAGCGGCGGGCGCTTCAAAGCCTTCCAGCAAAGCCAACGCCGACGGCAGCGCGTGCGGTCCTTCGAGCCGCGCATCGTTATCGACATGCTGCCAGGAAAACAAAAAGCGCAGGAAGTCGCGCGCCGCCACCGGCTCGATTTCCGCGCGCAGCCGGCGGATCGTCGTATGATGAATGCGCGCCAGCAGGCGACGATCGCACCATTGCTCGTCGTTGACGTCGGCGACAAACCGTCCCCGCAGAATAGTGCCTTCGCTCTCCAATGCCGCGAGCGCACCGGCGGCCGCCTCAGCCTCAAGCGCGAGCGGCGCGGCCAACGCTGTTTGCGTCACCGGCCCGAGGCCCTCCAGCCGCCCGCGCAGAATCTCCACCAGTGCCCGATCGGGCGACCAAACTGCCTGCTGATCGGGCGGCGGCGCAATTTCAGGGTCAAGCGTGGATTGCGGCCACACGGCGCGGAACTGATTCAGCCGCTCCGCTGGAATCCAAAGCGTCGCTCCTGGAGTGTACAAGCGGGCGACCCGCTTTTGCCCGGCCAATTCTTCCAGCCACTTGCGCCACGGCTCGGCGGCGCGCGCTTCCGCGTCCGTCAGGCAGCCGAGCCAGAGCAGCGAATCGTGAAGCTCTTCGGCGTTTTCAGGATCGGGCCAAGCCTCGGCAGAGACCCGCGCGATCGCCTCGGGATCGAGCCGGCCGAGTTCCGACGCGCTTTGCGGATCGTGCCAGCGCCGCGCCATGACCGCCTGGGTCCGCCGCTCCTCCAATGGCGCATCGTCGAGAAAAGCGTAAGGCCGCGCTGAGAGCACTTCGAGCGCCAGCGGCGAGGGCTGGGTGAGATCGCAAGCGACGACGCGGACGGCGCCGGCTTCAAGCCGCGCAAGCAGACGCTCCAGCCCGTCGATGTCCATCGCCTCATGCAGGCAGTCGGAGATCGCCTGATTGGTCAGCGGATGGTCCGGCACTTCGCGTTCGCCGACGAGGTTCTCCGCACAGGCGATTTGATCCGGAAACACCGCAGCGATGAGATCTTCGGCCTGCATCCGCATCAGTTGCGGGGGCACCTTCCTGCCGCCGCGGAACCGCGGCAGCGCGAGCGCCACGCCTGCCACCCAACGCCAGCGCGCCGCAAACATGGGCGCGTCGAGCATGGCCTGGATCAGCAACGGACGCACGCTCTGGGAGTGCAGATAGCGCGCCACCTCGCCCAGTTCGAAACTGTGCGCAGTGGTCAGCGACAGGACGATATTGTCTTCGGTCGCGGCAGCCTGCAGTTCGAAATTGAATTTGCGGCAGAACCGCTTGCGCAGCGCCAAGCCCCAGGCGCGGTTGAGGCGGCTGCCGAACGGGGCATGAATGACGAGCTGCATGCCCCCCGCTTCGTCGAAGAAGCGTTCCAGCACGATGGTGTCCTGGGTCGGCAGGCAGCCCAACGCCGCGGCGCCCGCGGCAAGATATTCGAGGAGCTGCTCCGCGGCGCGCGAGTCGATTCCGATCTCTTCGAGCCACTTTCGCGCAGCATTCCCCGAGCGATCGGCTCGCAGCCGCTGGTCGAGTTCGCCGCGCAAGCGCGAGACCGCGGCCGACAGTTCGTCGCTGCGGCCCGGCGCCTCGCCCAGCCAGAACGGGATAGTGGGCGGTTGACCATGCGCATCCTCGACCCGAACGGTGCCGCGCTCGACGCGCAGAATCCGGTATGAGGCGTTGCCGAGCTGAAAAACATCGCCGGCCAGACTCTCGACCGCGAAATCCTCGTTGACGCTGCCGATGATGTGGTTGTCAGGCTCGAGCAGGACCTGATAATCGGCGGTGTCCGGTATCGTGCCGCCCGAGGTCAGCGCGGTCATCCTCGCGCCGCGCCGGGCGCGCAGCACACCATTGACCGCATCGCGATGAATAAGCGCGCCGCGCCGGCCGCGGCTTGTCGCAAAACCTTCAGCCAGCATTTGGACGACGGCGGCGAAATCCGTGCGCTCAAGTTCGCGAAACGGATAGGCGCGGCGGAATCTCTGATAGAGCGTTGCCTCCGGCCAATCCTGCGCCGCCACTTCGGCCACGATCTGCTGCGCCAGCACGTCAAGCGGCTGGTGCGGAATGGCGATGCAATCGAGCTCGCCGCGGCGAACACTGTCGAGCAAAGCCGCACACTCGACGAGATCGTCACGCGACAACGGAAACAGCCGCCCCTTCGGGGTGCCGCCGACCGAGTGACCGGAACGGCCGACCCGCTGCAGCAGGCTCGCGATCAAGCGCGGCGAGCCGAGCTGGCAGACGAGATCGACGTCGCCGATGTCGATACCGAGTTCGAGCGAGGCCGTCGCCACCAAGGCCTTCAGCTTGCCATGTTTGAGCCGCTGCTCGGCGGCCAGGCGGTTCTCCTTGGCCATGCTGCCGTGGTGCGCGGTGACGACGGCGTCGCCGAGCCGCTCGGACAATTCGCGCGCGACGCGTTCCGCCATGCGACGGGTGTTGACGAACACCAGGCTGGTGCGGTGGGTCTCGATCAGCTGCGTCAGCCGCGCATAGACCTGCTGCCAGACTTCCCCCGACATCACCGCCTCCAGCGGCGCGTCCGGAAGCTCGAGCTTAAGATCGCGCGTGCGCTGATGCCCGATGTCGATGATTGTCGCCTTAGGCTGGGCTGCACCCTCGGCAGCCGCCCCGACCAGCAGGCGAGCGATCGTACCGATCGGATTCTGCGTGGCGGAGAGACCAATGCGCAGCAGACGGTCGCCGCAAATGGCAGCGAGCCGCTCCAGCGAAAGGGCGAGATGGGCGCCGCGCTTGTTCGGCGCCACGGCATGGATCTCGTCGACGATCACCGTGCGGGTCGTCGCCAGCATTTTGCGGCCGGATTCCGACCCGAGCAGGATGTACAGAGATTCCGGGGTGGTCACGAGAATATGCGGCGGGCGGCGGCGCATCCGTTCGCGCTCGGCCGAGCTGGTATCGCCGGTGCGGACCCAGGTGCGGATCGCGACGTCGGGGAGGCCGCTGCGGCGAAGTTCCTCACGGATGCCAGCCAGCGGCGCCGCCAGATTGCGGTCAATGTCATTCGACAGGGCCTTCAGCGGCGAGACGTAAACCACCTGCGTCTCTTCCGGCAGGCCGCCATCGAGCCCCTGCCGAACCAGGTCGTCGATCACTGCCAGAAATGCGGCGAGCGTCTTTCCGGAGCCGGTCGGCGCCGCAAGCAAGGCGTGGCGGCCGGCTTTGATAGCCGGCCAAGCCTCCGCTTGAGCATTCGTGGGTGCGGAGAACTGGTCCGCAAACCACTTGGCTACGGCGGGATGGAACAGGTTCGAAGGGTCCATAGGGAGTCTACGCAGGCAAGCCCTATATAGGGATGCCGAGTGGCCGCCGCCCGCGCGCGCGAATGTCTCGATCATGTCGTCGCTTTTGGCGCCTGCTCAATGCATGGTAGTATGCTGCAGAAGGCATAGGATACACCCATGCAGGAAGCGGAGACCACGTTTCGGGTGGTGGACCGGCGCCACACGGCGCTTGGCGGCGAATCCATTTCGTCAAGCGATAGTCCCGCAGGTTATCGGGCGCACTCGGTTCTTCTCGGCCATAATACCGAAGATCAGGCCGTCGCATTCTTGCGCGACAAGGGTGTTCATCCCGAGGCGATGGGCCGGCTGCTTACGGAGCGAGCGCGCGCCGAGTCGCGCATTCGCGCGTTGCCGCCCCTTGCGCCCGCAGCCGCCGCGCTGCCGGTGCAGGATGGACAAGCCCTCGCTGAGATCAATCACATTATGTCGCGGCCCGAATGCAAGGCCGCTTTTCCGGAAGGCAGATGGACGGCGGAGCTGGTGCAAATCGCGAGTTTGATTGCCGCTTTTCCGAGCCTGGATGTCCGATACGGGCAAAGCCTTGGCGGCGGCGGCCTCGATCCGGAGAATCCGCTCTCGGCCGTGCGGCTTTGCTTTAATCCCAAGCATTCCTCGCCGTTTCACGCCAGCTTGGATTACACGCAAAAATCCGTCAGCATCGTCGGCATTCACCCCGCCTTGGAGGTGATGAGCCTGCGCTGCAATCAGCGGGCGGAAGACGGACCGTTGCTGGTCAGTTTCGTGGTTGCGGCGCGGCCCAACCTCGTCGTGGTCCTGCGCCATGGTGGCCGTTTGTTTCTTTGCGGCGGCTATCATCGGCTCTACCGCTTGCTGCAGGCGGGCTTCGCCCAGGTGCCTTGCCTGGTCCAGGACGTGCCGGGATTGGGACCAGTCGCCCGGTACGGCTCGCCTTTCTTTCCGGAGCCGGTGCTCATGGCGCCACGACCGCCGCTGTTTACCGATTTTGCCGATCCGGAATTGGGCATCATCGTGCCGCTGCGCGCCACCCGAAAGGTCACGCGCATCCGGCCGGACGAATATTTCGTCGCCTCGTAAGTCGCGATGCGAATTCTCACCTGCAGTGAAGCCGGCGAGGCGGCCCGCGGGCCGGAAGCAGACCCCCAGGTGCTCATGCGGCGGGCCGGCTATGCCGTCGCTCAATTTTGCGTCTCGCAGTTCAAATTCAGGTCAGTCTGCGTGCTCTGCGGCAGGGGGAAGAACGGCGGCGCCGGACTGATCGCGGCCGAGGCCCTGCGTCGCGTCGCCGATGCGGTTGCAGTGATCGTTTTAGCAAAGGGAGTCGATGAACTACGTCCCGAACTCGCGGCGTGCCTTGCTCCCGACGTCGAGCCGATCTGGATTGCGGATGAGGCGGATTTCGCCAGCGTCTCCGTGCAACAGGCGCTTGGCGCCGATTTAATCGTCGACGCTCTGGTGGGGACCGGTTTCAAGCCCCCGCTGCGCGGGCTCGTCGCGGCAGCGGTAGCGGCGGTCAACGACGCCCCGGGCAGCATCGTCGCGGTCGACGTGCCGACGGGCGTCGACGCCGACAGCAAAACAGCATTGCAGACCGGCGGTAACGTGGCTTTCCCGCACGGCATCATCGCGTTGATCGCGCCGAAGCCGGCCCACGTGTTCGGCCATTTGACGGCGGGGCCAATTGCCGTCAGCGAGCTCGGCGTACAACCGGCCTTCGTGCCAAGCGCGGCGGCCGTAAGGGTGATCACCGGCCGCGAGGTCGGCATGACGTTTGCCCCGCCGGCAGAGCGCGACGAGCGGCCATTCGGCCAATTGAGGCAATTTGGCCATGTGCTCGTCATCGCCGGTTCAGCAGGCCGCGAAGGCACTGCGGCACTCGTCGGCATGGCGGCGTTGAGCGCCGGCGCCGGCCGGGTCACGGTGGCGTGTCCGAAGTCAATCCAGCCGACGGTCGCGGGTTTTCATGCGGCACTCGCCACCTACGCGGTCCCGGAAACCGATCAGGGTACCATCGCAGCAACGGCAGACGAGCGGATTGGCGAGCTACTCGCCGGCAAGGACGCCGTCGTGATCGGCCCGGGACTTTCACACAATCCGGCGACCGGCGCCTTCGTGCGGCGGTTGGCAAGCACTTGTACGCTGCCGCTGATTATCGACGGTGACGGCTTGGACGCATTCGAAGCGCAGTTCGCCGAAATCAAACGCGGCGCCAAGACGCCGTTCCTGGTCCTGATGCCGCATGCCGAGCAGGCGGCGCGGCTCGCCGGCTTTTCTGTCGATGATATCCGGGCCGACAGGGTCACCGCGGCGCAGCGGATCGCCGGAGCGACCGGCGCCTGCGTGGTGCTGAAGGGCCAGCGAAGTGTGGTCGCCGGCGCGTCCGAGGAGGCGTGGATCAATTTGAGCGGCAATGCCGCGCTGGCCAAGGCGGGCGTCGATGAACTGCTTTCTGGCCTAGTGGGCGCGGCGCTGGCGCGACATGTCGATCACCGCACCGACGCCGCCGATCCGGCGCCGACCGCGGATCGTCCGTTCGCGCGCGTGTTGCTCGATGATCTACGCGTCGCGGCGGCGGTCCACCTCCACGGCCTGGCGGCCGATATCGCCCGCGATGCCCTGCACGAGAATACAATCGGATCAGCTGACGTGCTCGAAGCGCTTGTCGAAGCGTTCCGCGACTGCGACCTTCAGCTCGAGCAAAATCTGTTTTATTTGCACAAATAGTGCGCTTCCGGAAAGCGACGGCTGTTCGGCAAACACCGCCATGGCCGGCGGAACAATCCTGAGCCGCCCGCACGCTCTGGCAATGCTGTGCCGCAAGCCTCCGGCGCCCCCGTGGAAAGTGGGCGCCGGGATAGTCCATTACCCGCCGGGCGCGCTGCCATTCTTGGTGCTGGTGTACGGCGGAAAGGCGCCGGCCAGGATCTCGTCGGGCGCTTCGAAGGTGACGCCGGTCGGCGCCGGGATCGGGGTCGGCAGCGGATTGAGGAATACGCCGCCGGCGTCGTTGATCTCCCACCGCAACAGCATGGCGTTGTCCTCGTGCATGGTGTTGTGGCAGTGCTCCATGAACATGCCGGCCCAATCGCGGAACTGTATGAAGATCGTTACGCTGCCGCCGGGGTGCAGCCGATAGACGTCCTTGCGACCTTGTTCCCAAGGTGGAACGTTGGCGGCGCTGCCGTTGCGTGCAAGGATGTGACCTTCCTCGAAATGGATGTGGATCGGGTGATCCCATGTGCCGCCGTTGATCAGCGTCCACGTCTCCGCCGTGCCATAGGTCGGCGCCGAACTGATGCGGCCGAAGTCAGCCAACAACTGGCAGTTGGCGTCGTCGTTGCCGTTGCCGATCGTGCCGCTCTC
>JASHWN010000366.1 GCA_030044035.1 Xanthobacteraceae bacterium | reverse complement strand
CCTCGTGGTTGCCCATCAGTGCTATGAGGCGCTCCTGCAGCTCGTCCTGCAGCGCCATCATGGCGCGGACCACGCCGGCGGCGTCCGGGCCACGGTCGATGTAATCGCCGAGGAAGACGAATCGCATGGCGCGGCCGTCAGCATGCCGCCGGCAGGCGTCGACCAGGGCTTGCATCTTGCCGAGCGAGCCATGGATGTCGCCGAGCGCGTAAGTAACCGCCATTTCTTGCATTTTCGCGGCTACGAACCTTCCCAATGATGGCCACAATCAGGCGTCATCGTTCAGTGCCTGTTCACCCAAAGATGCGAATTCTAGACCAACGGGGCGGCTGCAATTCGCCGAGGAAGACGTCGAGGTAATGCCATGAAAAAGGTTGTGACTGCTATCGTCGCCGTTGCGGCACTGGCTGCGGCAACGTTGGCGACCGCGGGGTCCGCCGAGGCGCGGTGGGGCTGGGGCCCTCGCTGGGGCTGGGGTCCTGGACCGGTTGTTGGCGGCTTCGTGGCCGGAGCACTGGTCGGCAGCGCGCTGGCCGCGCCCTACTACTACCCTTACGGTTATTACGGCCCGTATCCCTATGGGCCGTGTGCGTGGCGGACCTATTGGAACGGGTATCGCTGGGTCCGCGCCTGCTACTGAGAGCAAGCGCGCGCTCGCTGACCTGATATCCTTGGCGTCCCTCAAGGGGGGACGCCAACCGTGCATCAACCATTCGCGAGACGTGGTGGGCGCTGTAGGCCGCGCCCATCCAATTTCCGCCAAAGACTGCGTCCTCAATGGCGGGCAGTAAGTTTGGGCCGTGTCGCGGCCTCGGGGGTGCCACGGGGGGACTTCCGCCTCAACAACCTCAGTCGGATCGGTGCCCGGCCGATCGCTCAAGGAGAACGTATGCACAAAGTGCTCATCGGGCTCGCTGCTGCGGCGAGCCTTGGCCTCGCGACCGCGACCATGCCAAGCAGCGCCAATGCCGGCTGCTTCGGTTGTGCGGTGGCAGGCGGCGTGCTCGGCGGGGTCATCGTCGGCTCCGCCATTGCCAACGCCGCCAATCCGCCGCCGCCACCGCCGGGCTATTACGGCTATCCGCCGCCACCGCCGCCTTATGGCTATCCGCCGCCACCGGCCGCCTACGGGCCGGGGCCCGCCTATGCGGCCGCGCCGCCGCCCTGCCATTACGAGAAGCGGCGCGTCTGGGTCGAAGAGGTCCAGGGCTACCGCATTCGCCCGGTCCAGATCTGCCCGTAACCGCAAGCCGCGCTTGCTGCGCGGCAGCGTAACACTGCACCGGCCGGCTTAAGAAAAGCCGGCCGGTTTTGTTTGATGCACGTTCGCCTTGAATTCCCTGTCGATCAGAGAAAGTCGTCGATCACAACCCGACATGCGCGTTCGTGAGAACCTCACCGCCGGGTGCAATCGCGACGCCCGAGCCGGTGAAGACCTGCGGACCCTGTGCGACGGCTGCGCCCGTTGTAAGCATGGCGGCCGACACGACAAGCGCTGTTGTGGCGATTCGCATGGCGGCTGTCCCCCCTCAATCCATCGGCGCATGGCACGATCGGATTCACCACTGTTATCAACAGTAGACCATCAGCAAAATCAGGTCCACTGCCGCCAAAATCAACGAGCTCACGCCAACAGCCGGTTGCTATTTTTAGGCTCAGTTTCGACACTTATCGTCGATAATGACAAATTATCAGACAGGCGTTAAGCGTGGGGCGCGTTTGCATCGCGGCGGGTGGGATGAGCAACGTTGACAAAATTGCCGAGGCGGCGCGTCCCATGTTGGCTGCCGTCGCTGCAAGCGGCGAACGCCTCGCGGCCGCATGGCGCAAGCGCCGACGACGCGCTCGCGCGCCCGCCTATGCCACGATGCTGATGTGGACCGCCGTCATCTTTCTCTGCGCCTATGTGGGCGTTGCCGGCGTGCTTTACCTGACGCAGCGCTCGCTGATGTATTTTCCGGATACCGTCCACACCACGCCCGCGCAGGCCGGATTGCCGGAGGCCGAGGAGGTGCCGCTCGTCGCCGCCGATGGCGTGCGTATCACCGCCTGGCACGTGGTGCCGAAAGACCAAAAGCCCGTCATCCTTTACTTTCACGGCAACGGCGGCGCGCTCCGTTACCGCGTCGAGCGTTTCAAGAAACTGATCGGCGACGGCATCGGCCTCCTGGCCCTGGAATATCGCGGCTATGGCGGCAATCCGGGCAGTCCGACCGAACGCGGCCTGATTGCCGATGCCGAAGCCGCCTACGCCTTCGCCGCCGCGCGCTATCCGACGCAGCAGATCGTGCTGTGGGGCGAATCACTTGGCAGCGGCGTTGCGGCGGCGCTCGCCGCCGAACAGCCGGTCGGACGCGTCATTCTCGAAGCGCCGTTCACCTCGGCGGCTGCGGTCGCCGCGCTGCATTATTGGTACCTGCCGGTGCGGCTGTTGATGAAGGATCAATTCCGCTCCGACGCGCGCATCGCCAAGGTCAAGGCGCCGCTCCTCATCCTGCACGGCTTGCACGATCAGGTCGTGCCGTACGCGATGGGCGAGCGCCTGTTCGCGCTCGCCAACCAGCCCAAGCACATCGTGCGCTTCCTCGACGGCGGCCACGAGGATCTCGACGCCAACGGCGCGTTGCACGCGGTCGGCCGTTTCCTCGCCGGCGATTTGGATTGACACAGACTATTTCCCGGGCGCAGCGCAGCATCCCCGGGTCCGCGCTTCGCGCGGCCCGGGGACAAGCTTGCCCTCGGGCGCGCAATTGCGCGACCCGAGGGTGGTGCGCTGCAGACCCGGGATCGTCGCGAACTCGGAGTTTGTAACGATCCCGGAACAGCGGTGCACCGCTGCGCGCTGCACCGCATCCGGGATACGCGTGTCTCTTATTGCGGCACGGTCATCAGCTCGAGCACGTGGCCGTTCGGATCGCGGAAATAGACGCCGCGGCCGCCGCCCCAATCGTTGAGCTTGCCGTCTTCGAGACTCCACGGCGCGCTGCCGAACGGCATGTTGGCTTTTTTGATGCGGCCGAAGATGGCGTCGAACTCGCGGTCGCTGACGTGGAAGGCGTAATGGTGACTCTCGAAATCGTCGTCGTCGTCGAACAGGAGCGTCAGCGTCTTGTTGACCTGCACCGGCGCAAAGTGGCCGGTGCGCCCGCGCTTGAGCCCGAACAGATCGGCAAAGAATTTCGCCGCCGCGGCCTTGTCGCGCGCCGGGACGATGGCGTGGTTGAGAATGATGGTCATGGCTCGCTTCCTTGGGTCGCTCCGTTGGCTCGCTTCCTCAAAACGTCTGATAGGCTTGGCCGACGCGGCCGCCGACGCGGGCGAAGCCGGCGACGGCAGGCGCGTATTTTTCGTCGAGATTGAGCGCCTTGGCGTACGATCCTGCCGCCTTCTCCTTTTGCCCGAGACGCTCGTAGGCCAAGCCGCGGCTCGCCCAGGCCTTGGCGTCGCCCGGGTTGTTCTGCACCGCCTGATCGAGATCGCTCGCCGCGGCGGCATTGTTGTTGAGCGCGAGGTACGACAGCGCCCGCGCCACGTACGGCTCGGCGCGTTGCGGG
>JASHWN010000365.1 GCA_030044035.1 Xanthobacteraceae bacterium | reverse complement strand
GTCGCCGGCGCCTATTGGCGCGGCGATTCGAACCGCGAAATGCTGTCCCGCATCTACGGCACCGCGTTCGCCAAGCAGGAAGAGCTCGACGCCTATCTCAAACAGATCGAGCAAGCGGAGAAGCGCGATCACCGCAGACTAGGCCGCGAGATGGACCTGTTCCACTTCCAGGAAGAGGCGCCCGGCTCGGTGTTCTGGCATCCGAAAGGCTGGACGCTGTTCCAGACCTTGGAGAGCTACATCCGGCGCCGGCAGCAGGCGGCCGGCTATGCCGAAGTCAACACGCCGCAGCTGATCGATTCATCGCTGTGGGTGGCATCAGGCCACATGGCGACCTTCCGCGAGTCGATGTTTTTGATCGAACCGCGCCAGGAGGACGATCGCATCTTCGTGGTCAAGCCGATGAACTGCCCCGGCCACGTCCAGATTTTCAAGAATGGCCTGAAATCGTACCGCGACCTGCCGTTCAAGATCGCTGAATTCGGCAAGGTGCATCGGTTCGAGCCGTCCGGCGCGCTGCATGGATTGATGCGGGTACGCGCCTTCACCCAGGACGACGCCCATATCTTCATCACCGAGGAGCAAATCGCCGAGGAGGTGCTCAAGGTCAACGATCTGATCCTGTCGATCTACGCCGATTTCGGCTTCGACGACGTGCGCATCAAATTCTCCGACCGGCCGGAAAAGCGCATCGGCGACGATGCCGCCTGGGACAAGTCCGAGGCCGCGCTGCTCGCGGCGCTCAAAGCTTCCGGCCGGCCCTGGACGCTCAACAAAGGCGAAGGCGCCTTCTACGGACCCAAGCTCGAGTACGTGTTGCGCGACGCCATCGGCCGCGACTGGCAATGCGGCACCATCCAGGTCGATCTCAACATGCCCGGCCGCCTCGGCGCGTTCTATATCGACGAGCATTCCAACAAGGTGACGCCGGTGATGCTGCACCGCGCCATGTTCGGCTCGCTGGAGCGCTTCACCGGCATCATGATCGAGCACTATGCCGGGCACCTGCCGCTGTGGCTGTCGCCGCTGCAGGCGGTGGTCGCCACCATCACCTCCGACGCGGACGATTACGCGCGGCAAGCGATCGCGGCGGCGCAGCGGCTTGGCCTGCGCGTCGAAGGCGACCTGCGCAACGAGAAGATCAACTACAAGGTCCGCGAGCACTCGCTCGCCAAAGTGCCGGTGCTGCTCGTGGTCGGCAGGAAAGAAGCCGCCGAGCACGCGGTCTCGATCCGCCGGCTCGGCTCGGAGAAACAACAAACCATGCCGCTCGATGCCGCGCTTGCGGCACTCGCCGCCGAAGCCGTGCCGCCGGACCTGCGGCGGGCGCAACAGGCCACCTGACGTTCAGTGCGCCGGCGCGGCAGGGGCGACGGCTGCGGGCGCGGCGGATGCCGGGACCGGAGCGGCTTCGCTGTTGCGCGTCGACAGCTCGACCTCGCCGTCGACGCCGTTGATGACCTTGAAATCGCGCGGATAGGTGCGGCCTTCGTTGCGCGCAATCAAGTGATAATCGCCTTCGGCCAGAACGAGGCGCGGAAACGCGCCGATCAATTCCTTGATCACGTCGCCGTCCGGCGTCGACACCGTCCACTGCGTGTTGGCCAGCGCGTCGCCGCCTTTATCGTTGACGAGCTTGAACGTGATGACGGCGGCGCGATGGGTGACCACGACATCGGTCAGCTTGGCGGCCTGCACCTGCACATCCGAGCGTACCACCGCATTGACGTCGCCGTAGGTCGAGACGATGTAATAAGTCCCCTCGGGCAACAGCACCACGTCGCCGGTCATCACGTTCTGCGCGATCGGCCGGCGCTCGGCGGTATCGAACTGGCTGCCCGGATAAATATCGAATGAGATTTGCCCGGGCGGGATGTGCACGTCGTTGACGCGGCCCTGTAGCCGGATGCCGCCGGCGGGAATGTCCAAGACCTCGCGCACCGTGTCAGAGCGCAGCTGTACCGCCTTGGCTGCGCTTGCCAGCCCGAAGCTCGCATGGACCACATAGTTGCCTGGCGGAAGAATGAAGGTGGGGGTCGCGCTCCGCTCCTCCTTGACCAGGCGGAACATGCCGCTGGCGTCGGGGTTTGCGGTGTAGACGCGCCAGATCAAACCGCCGCTGATCGGCGGCGCGTCGCGGCCGTAGCGCGCGACGACCACGAGCGCCACCCGCCCGGCCGGAACGACAGGTCCGGATTGTGCGAGCGGCGAAGCCGGAGGTTGAGCGAGCGGTGCGGGATAAACGATGCTGGCACCCGGCCTGCCGGTGCCGGGTGCAAGCTCGGAAGGCGCGACGTCCTGCGGTGCCAATAGGCTGCGCGTCTGCGCCGACGCGTCGGGCGGTGCGGCCCAGATCACGGCCGCCGTCGCCATGGCACAGCACCAAATCCTTGCTGGTCCCCACCCCGCCATGCCGGCTTTTTTCGACGCAATCGCGGCAATTTCAAGCCGGTGTGGCGGCACCTCTTACCTTCACCATATTCTCTGTTGCGCCTTGGCGGCTTTCATCGCGGGGTCGATCATGGGCGATGCAGATTGCCGCCTTCGGGCCGCATCACGTTGGAGACTTTATTCGGGCCGATAAAGATTGACGATGGCATGACCACAACCGACCTCGCCACCGTACCCGTCGAACCGACGAGCGGTCGCCCTTTGACCGGTTTGGTGCTCGGCAGCGGCGCCGCCCGCGGCTTCGCCCATATCGGCGTGCTCAGAGTGCTGCTCGAAAACGGCATCACTCCCGACATCATCATCGGCACGTCGATGGGCGCGCTGGTCGGCGGTTGCTACGCCTGCGATCACCTCGACACGCTGGAAACGTGGGCGCGGTCGCTGACCATGCGCCGCATCATCGGCTATATGGACGTGCGCTTCGGCGGCTCGGGCCTGATCAGCGGCGGCCGACTGGCGAACCGACTGCACGAAGCGGTCGGGTCGACCTTGATCGAGGATTTGCCGATGCGCTTTGCGGCGATCGCGACCGAGATCGGCACCGGTCATGAAGTTTGGCTGACGCGCGGGTCGCTGTCGCTGGCGATGCGCGCGTCCTACGCGCTGCCAGGCGTATTTCCGCCAGTTCACATCGCCCAGCGCTGGCTGGTCGATGGCGCCTTGGTCAATCCGGTGCCGGTATCAGCGGCCCGTGCGTTCGGCGCGCGCGTCGTCATTGCCGTCAATCTCGATGCCGACCGCTTCGGCCGCGGCGCCACTATTCCCAGTCACGGCGCCGATCCCGGCGACGCGCCGCCGATTACGCCAGCCGCCAAGCCGCGCAACGGCTTCCTTGGTCTGCGCCACATGTTCGGCGCCGAGCGCGCGCTCAAGCGTGAGCTGATCGGTGGACCGACGCGGCCGAGCTTTTCCACGGTCATGATCGAATCGTTCAACATCATGCAGGATCGTCTCACCCGCATGCGTCTTGCCGGCGATCCGCCCGACGTGCACATCACGCCGCGCGTCGGCCACATCGGCTGGCTCGAATTCCACCGCGCCGCCGAAGCCATCGCAGTCGGACGCGCCGCGGCCGAGAAGGCGCTCGATTCGATCAACGAAACGATCTCCGACTTGCGCTGAGACCGTCCTCGCTCCGGCTTACTGCGACGGCGAGGTGCGGGCGCAGTTGGTCTGACAGTTAAGCTGCTGCGTCGAGCAGCCCATCAGGCACGACCCGCTCGCCGTCGTGTTGCCGCCCGTGGTCGCGGCGCTGCTCGAAGCGCCGCTCGACGACGAAGCCGGCACGACGCAGGCGGCCTGGCAGGTCGCGGCGGTCGTGTTGCAAGTCATCATGCAGGTAGTCGTAGTCGAGGTCTGCGCCAGCCGCAGCCGCGGGCTTTTGGCGGCAGCGGATTCACTCCCGATCAGCCAAGCAAGTGGCAACAGAAAACAAAGAACTAGTACTGCGCGCACGCCCGCCTCCCCTCGAGTCCCGAGCGACGAGGATAGCGCCACAGCGCGCGGTACGCCATCACGGCGGTCACGGAGCCTCGGTCCCACAAGTCGGCGCGGTGGCGCAGCGGTCGTGAGCGCGCCTACGCAGTCAAAATGTAATCGCGCATCGCCGTCGATTCGCGCTCCATCTCCTGCAGCCGATGCTTGACCGCATCGCCGATCGACACGATGCCGACCACGCGGCCCTGATCCATCACCGGCAGGTGACGGAATTTGCCGGCCGTCATGCGCTCCATGATGTTGCAGATCGGTTCGCTCTCGTTGCAGCTCTCGACATTGCGTGTCATGGTCCGGCTGACCGGTTCATCGAGCGCGGCGGCGCCGCGCGCGGCGAGCGCGCGGACAATGTCACGCTCGGAGATGATGCCGACGATGCGGTGATCGGCGCCGAGGATGAGCGCCGCACCAATGCGCTTGTCGGCGAGCAGCGTTGCAGCTTCTGCAAGTGTGGCGCCGGGCTCGATTGCGACGACGTCGCGGCCTTTATCGGCGAGAATCATGCCCACAGTCATGGTCGCCTCCCTTCCCCTTCGCAGCACGCAATCAGGCGGGCGGATCGCAAAGGGTGTTGAGTTTAATGCTTTGGGTTGACGCAAAGTTCCGCGCCGAACTGGAGAGATGATTTTGCGGCGCAGCATCCGGCCTGACGATTTGTGGGGGCCAGACCGCCGTTAGCCGCTGGGCTCGACGTCGAGCTGCGCCTGCGGCACCCACGGATCGAAGGCGGCAAAAAGCAACAGGCCGGCGAAAAACCCGCCGATATGCGCCTGCCATGCAATCTGTTGCCCCTGTTCGCCGAACGAGATCGTGCCGGACCCGAACAGCACGTTGAGCCCTATCCACACCGCAAGGAAGAAAAGGAATCGCGGATCGCGCAGCGTCGCCAACAGCGGGACGGCGGGCACGCGGTACGCTTGTGCCACAGGAGCGCCCGGATGCCGCCAGCTGTCGAGCGGCCCATTCCTCTGGAACATGAAGCGCATGGCCGCCGCCATGGCGCCCGAAATCGCAGCCGAAGCACCGATCATCGGCGCCGGCGATCCCGGCGTGCCGATGAGTTGCGCCAGCGCACCCGCTGCCGCGGTCGCCAACATGAAGGCGATGTAGCGCCAGGCACCGAAGCGGCGCGCGAGCGCGGTCCCGAACGGGATCAGCCAGGCGAGATTGACGCCAAGATGCATAAGGTCGGCATGCAGAAAGGCGTAGGTGAAAAAGGTCCACAGATCAGCACCGAAGCCGCCGGGAAACTGACCGCTGACGAGGAGGTCGGTGCTGTAACGCGCCGGAATGAAGGCCAAGGTAAGCACCAGGCGGTCATCCGCAGCGGGACTCAATGCAAGCGCGCGGATCGCATGGATGAACACCAGCACGGCCACGGTCGCCGCCACGACCGCAGGCACGTTGAATATCGGTTCTGACGATTTTGTTTCGGAAGACTGCGACACCGGCTGCACCTGCGTTAGGGCGAGATAGGGCCCCGGGTCGGCAACGGCAAGCGCAACGCGGCGCTGCGAGTTCGACGCAATCGACAAAAGGGAGGGCATGCGCCCTCCCTTTTGCACCCTGTGCGGGGTTTTGCGTGCTCGGCCTACGCGGCTGTTGCGGGCATTCTTTCGAGTGCCGCGTCGTCCGCCGATCACACTCCCTCGCCTCCCTTTATCCAGGCTGATGCGGCGCGCGAAAGCGGCCGCAATGATCGGGGCAGCCTAAGCGGGGCCGGGCGCTCCTGCAAACATCAAGGTCTCGTTAAGGCTAATTCACCGCGAGCCGAACACGGCGCCGCAATAAAGTCGCGACGGCACGCCCCCTGCTCCTTTGCGCGCCAAGAGAGCCGACCGGCCGGAGCCGTGTCCCGAAACAGGACAGTTCCGCCTCAAGCGGCGCAGCGGGAAGCGGGCGTTTTCATGAAACACGCAGCAAGTCGTGAACTCTACGCGTATTGGCAGGAGCTGCGCGGCAGGCGCCCGGCCCCGGCGCGCGCCGAGATCGAGCCGGCGGCCATTCGCGGCATCTTGAGCGAAACCTTCATCCTCGCGCTCGATCGGCCGGGCCGCTACCCATTTCGACTTGCCGGCACACGTGTCTGCGCGCTGTTCGATCGGGAACTCAAGGGCACATCGTTCCTCGAACTCTGGGATGCGACGAGCCGGCGCACCATGACCGACCTTCTCGCCATCCTTACCGACGAATGGGTCGGCACGGTCGCGGGAATAAGCGCCCACAATAGCGAGGGCGAAGCGATTGATCTCGAGCTCTTGCTGCTGCCGCTCAGCGCGACCCGCCCTGCCCTGCAACGCAGTATCGGCGTGCTCGCCCCAATCAAGCCGGCGCAAGGAATTGGAACCCCACTGGGAGAGCTGACGCTTGGCAGCCGGCGCCATATCGGACCCGCTGTTGAAAAGCGACTGTTGCCGCGCTTTCTCGCCCCGCGCAGCCGGCGCGGTCTCGTCGTTTACGACGGCGGACGGTCATAAGCGGACAGCCCGCGCGGCCAACCTTATGCGTCGCGGCTAACGGAGCGTTAATACCGTGCCCCTAGGCTTGCGCCAGATCGGTGCAGGCACTTCATCGGCATGGCGCTGGCTGAACGAATTCCGAGTGTGCGGGCGCTGAGCGACGAACGGCGCCGCTTTCAACGTGTGCGGGTCAATCTGCTCGGCCGCTACATGTTGGCCGACCGCCGCGAATTTCCCTGCCAGGTGGTCAACATGTCGCCGGGCGGCATGGCCCTGATTGCGCCGGTCGCCGGCGCGCCGGGCGAGCGCATCATCGCTTACGTGGATCATCTGGGCCGGCTCGAAGGCCACATCGCCCGCACGTTTGCGAACGGCTTCGCCATGACCATTGCGGCGACGGCGCGCAAGCGCGACAAGCTCGCAGCGCAGCTTACCTGGCTTGCCAACCGCCATATCCTTGGGCTGCCTGAGGATCGCCGCCACGGCCGCATCGTGCCGCGCAATCCTTCCGGTCGGCTCGTCATGCCGAACGGTCTCAACATCACTTGCCGCATCATCGACGTATCGCAGTCGGGTGCCGCCGTCGCCACCGACCAGCGGCCGCCGGTCGGAGCACTTATCACGCTCGGCAAGGTTCAGGGCCGCGTCGTGCGTCATCTCGAAGATGGCTTTGCCATTGAGTTCACCCGCCTGCAGCATCCCGATTTTCTCGAAGAGAACGTCACCGGCTGACGTCATCGCCGACATGAGAGCGCGGCGCCGCCGGCGCTTCTTCGGTGACGCGCATATCGGCAGCCAAACCCGCCGCGTTTTCCGGAGCGCCAATCGATTGCAGCGCCGAACGCAGCCGCCCGCCAGCGCGTTCGAGCACGCGCGCGCCTTCGTCGGGGCTGCAGCCGTGCAGCAGCAAAACCGCAAGTTTGACACTGCCATTGGCGCGACGCAGCGCGTCGGCAATTTCTCCGCTGCCGCGCCCGGTGAGCCGGTGCAGAATCATCTCGCTGCGGCGGGCCAGCTTGGCGTTGATCGCCTGCACGTCCACCATCAATCCGCCGTGCACATGGCCGAGCCGGATCATAACCAGCGACGACAACAGATTGAGCGCCACCCGCTGCGCCGTGCCGGCCTTCATGCGTGTCGAGCCGGCAATCGGTTCTGAGCCGGTGTCGAGCGGGATGGCGCAATCGGCTTCGTCGAGAAGCGGCGTGCCGCGATTGTTGGCTATGCCGATGGTAAGCGCGCCGCGCCGCTTGGCCTCGCGCAGACAGGTCAGCGTAAACGGCGTCGTCCCGCTGGCCGCCACCGCGATCACCACGTCGGGCGAGGCGATACGGTGTTGTTGCACCAAACGTACCGCTTGCGCCGTTTCGTCTTCGGCCCCTTCCGTGGCCCGCAACAATGCCTCCTTGCCGCCGGCGATGAGCAGCAGGAGCCGGTCGGGGGGCCAGTTGAACGTGGGCACGAGTTCGGCCCCATCCTGCACCGCGAGCCGCCCCGACGTTCCGGCACCGACATAGACGAGCCGACCGCCCTCGCGCAGCCGCGCTTCGGTCGCAGTCGCGGCGAGCGCGATGACGCCAAGCGCGGCTCGTACCGCCGCAACCGCCGACATTTGGCCCTCGAGCATCGCTTCGAGAATGTCCGGGGGCTCCCAGAGGTCGATATCCGAATAGCGGGGGCTGGCGCGTTCCGTGTCCATGGCAATGTGGCGCCGCATCATAAAGCGGCTATGCGGCCACACCGGAGGAAAACCATTTTCGCCTTATTTAGTTCTTAGCTGCATAGATGGGGAGGCGCAACGGAACCGCGCATGCACCCCGAACCGCTTTTGCTGGGCGTCGATGGCGGCGGCACAAGCTGCCGGGCCCGCCTCGCAGCGTTCTCCGGGCAAATGCTCGGCGAAGCCAGCACCGGCCCGGCCAATCTACGCCTCGGGCTCCAGCAAAGCTTCGGCGCGGTGATGGCAGCGGCGCTGCAATGTCTGCGACAGGCCGGGCTGTCGCGCTTCCAGCTGTCGCGCATCGTGGCGTGCCTGGCGCTCGCCGGCGCCAGCGAACCGGCATACCTTGCCGCAGCGCAGGCGGCCAAACACCCGTTCGGCAAAGCCGTCATCACCACCGACGCGCACGCCGCTTGCATCGGCGCCCATGGCGGGCGCGATGGCGGCGTTGTCGTCGTCGGCACCGGCAGCGTCGGCTGGGCGGTGCTGAAAGGCCAATCCTACCGCGTCGGCGGCTGGGGACTGCCGTTCTCCGACGAAGGCAGCGGCGCGTGGCTCGGCGGCGAGGCGTTGCGCCGCGTGTTGTGGGCCCGCGACGGCCGCATTGCCTGGACACCGCTGTTGCGCGAGCTGTTCGCCGATTTCAACAACGATCCGCATGCCATCGTCCGCTTCAGTCAGTGCGCGACGCCGCGCGATTTGGCAGCATTTGCGCCGCGCATTTTCGACTTCGGCGGGCGCGGCGACGCCGCAGCGGTCGAGCTGATGCAGGCGGCGGCGCGCCACATCGAGGCGCTCGCTTCGCGGTTGATCGCCGTCGGCGCCGATCGGATCGCGCTGGTCGGCGGCTGCGCGCCGTTCATCAAGCTGTGGCTCGACGACGATACGACATCGCATCTGGTGGAGCCGATCGGCGACGCCCTGCAAGGCGCGCTCGACATAGCCCGCGCCGCCGCACGTCCGCAGGCGCAAGTCGCCTGATGCCGATGCGGCGACGGAAGGATTTTGGAAGCCCATGACTCGCATCGGCACAGGACTGGCCGCTGAGTTGCGCGAGGCGCCGGACGCAGTGCGGCGCCAGGCCGACGAGATCGCGCAGCCCCTCGCCGAGCTTATAGCCCGCCTGGCGCAGCGACCGCCCGGTCTCGTCGTGAGTTGCGCGCGCGGCAGCTCGGCGCACGCTGCGACTTTTGCCAAGCATTTGATCGAGCGTTATCTCGGCATCCCGGTCGCCGAGGCCGCGCCCAACATTGCCAGCGTCTATCGACGCGAGCTGGGGCTGAAGGATCAGCTCTTTCTTGCCGTCTCGCAATCCGGCGCAAGCGACGACTTGGTCGAAACCGCCGCGATGGCGCGAACGGCCGGCGCGCTGACGGTTGCGCTCGTCAATGACGAGCGCAGTCCGCTCGCCGCAGCGTGCGACATCGTCTTGCCGATGGTCGCGGGCACCGAGCACAGCGTTGCGGCGACAAAAAGCTTTATCAGCTCGTTGGCGGCGCTGCTGCGGATCGTGGCGCAGTGGACCGATGATGCGGCATTGCGCCGCGGCTGCGATCGGCTGCCGGAGCGCCTCGCCGAAGCGGCAAAGCTCGATTGGAGCGCGGGCTTGCGGCCGCTTGCCGGCGCGTCCAGTCTCATTGCCGTCGGCCGCGGACCGACATTGGCGATCGCCCGCGAAGCCGCGCTGAAACTGAAGGAAACCTGCGCGCTGCATGCCGAGGCGTTCAGCAGCGCCGAATTCCGTCACGGACCAATTGCGCTGGTTTCGCCGACTTATCCCGTCATGATATTCGCCCCGACCGATGAATCGCGCGCCGGGTTACGAGAACTGGTTGCGGACCTCCAACGCAAAGGCGCATGCGTGCTCGTCGCACAGCCGGGAAGCGCTCAACGCGAAACATTAAGGGCCATTCCACTGCCGGCGCTTCATGCCGAACAGCCCGAAGCCGACGCGATTTGCCTGATCCAGAGTTTTTACGCACTTCTGGTCGGGCTTGCCGAGCGGCGCGGCACCGACATCGATGCTCCACCTCACCTGCAAAAGGTTACGCGCACCCGATGAGCAAGACACTGCACGCGGTGGCCGCGAACCGGGTGTTCGATGGCGCGCTGCTCCGCGATGATGCCGCCGTAGTGATTGATGGCACGCGAATTGCCGCTGTCGTCGCGCGCAACGAACTACCGGCGACAATGTCCCGGCACGAACTTCCCGACGGCGCATGGCTTGCACCCGGCCTCATCGATATTCAGGTCAATGGCGGCGGCGACGTCCTGTTCAACGATAATCCCAATCCGGAAGGCGTGCGCACGATCGTCGCGGCACACCGCAAGCTCGGCACCACCGCGCTGTTGCCGACGCTGATCAGCGACAGTTTCGAGACGATGCGTTCAGCGCTCGCGGCGGTCGAGGCGCTGATCGACACCGAGCCCGGCGTGCTCGGCATCCATCTGGAAGGCCCATTTCTGTCGCCCGAAAAAGCCGGCGTTCACAATATCGCGGCGCTGCGCCGGCCCACGGCGGACGATCTCGCCCTGATCACCGCTCCTCGCCGCGGCGTGACCTTAGTCACGCTGGCGCCCGAACAGGTCCCGGAAGATTTCGTCGGCAGACTCACGGCCGCCGGCGTGCGTGTGGCGCTCGGCCATTCCATGGCAACCTACGCTCAGACCCAAGTGGCAATGACCGAGGGCTTGAGCGGCTTCACGCACCTGTTCAACGCCATGCGGCCGCTCGCCTCGCGGGAGCCGGGACCGATCGCCGCCGCGCTGGAATCGCCCGATGCGTGGTACGGCCTGATCGTCGACGGCATCCATGTCGCCCCCGCGATGCTGCGCCTTGCCTTGCGCGGAGCCGGCCGCCCAATCCTGATGAGCGACGCGATGCCGCCGGTTGGCGGCGCCGCCTGTTCGTTCAGGCTCTGCGGCGAAACCATCACCGTGCGGAGCGGCCGCTGCGCCCGCGCCGACGACACGCTCGCCGGCGCCTTTCTCGACATGGCGGGCGCGGTGCGCAATTGCGCGCGGCTCTGCGATGTGCCGCTAACGGACGCGCTGCTTTTGGCGACCAGAAATCCAGCGGAATTTCTCGGCCTCGGCGACAGGCTGGGCCGCCTCGCGCCCGGCTTGCGCGCCGACATGATTGCGCTCGATCCCGCCTCGATCGAGGTTTTGGACAGCTGGGTCGCCGGCGCGAACGTCGGCTTCGAGCCGCGCCGCGCAGCCCTTCAGCCTTGAGCGATCGGAAGTGCCACGTACTTGGTGCCTTGCGGGCCCTTGACGCGCATCAGCACCGAGTGCCGGCCCTGCGACCGTGTCTGGTCGATGGCTTCGCGCACCTGCGACGGCGTTTGCACCGCCTTGCCGCTGACGTCGAGGATCACGTCGCCGGTCTCCACGCCATTCTGTGCTGCCGGACCGTCCGGCTCGACGCCGAGCACGACGACGCCCTCTTTGCCATTACCCTCGACGTCCTGGGCCGGCGCCAAGTTCATGCCGAGATGCTGCTCCGCGCTCGGCTCGTGCTGCTGCTGCGGAGGCTGCGCGTCGGCTTCCTGCTCCTGCTTCGGCATGGTCGCCAGCGTCACGTCGATGTTCTGGGTTTTGCCGTCGCGCAGGATCGTCAGCTTGGCCGAGCTGCCGGGCGCCGACCTTGCAATCTGTTGGGCTAACGCGCGCGCGTCTTTGATCGGCGTGTCGTTCACCTCGGTGATGATGTCGCCGGCTTTGACGCCCGCCTTGGCGGCCGGGCTGTTCGGCTCGGGCTGATCGACCAGCGCACCGGCGGCCTTCTTCAGGCCCAAACTGTCGGCGATCGCCGCGGTCACCGGCTGCACCTGGACGCCGAGCCAGCCACGGGTGACGAAGCCCTTATTCTTCAGTTCGTCGATGACCAGCTTGGCCGTATCGGCCGGGATGTCGAAGCCGATCCCGACCGAACCGCCGGACGGCGACACGATCGCGGAGTTCACGCCGGTCACCTTGCCGTTCATGTTGAAAGCCGGGCCACCCGAATTGCCTTTGTTGATGGGCGCGTCGATCTGCAGGTAATCGTCATAAGGGCTGGCGCCGATCTCGCGCCCGCTGGCCGATACGATGCCCGCCGTCACGGTGCCGCCCAGCCCGAACGGATTGCCGACCGCGATGACCCAGTCACCGACGCGCGGCCGCTGATCGGCGAACTCGGCGTAGGCGAATTGCTTGTTGGCATCGACCTTGAGCAATGCCAGGTCCGTCTTCGGATCGGCGCCGACCACCTTGGCGGTGTAGATGGTGCCGTCGTCGGTCGTAACCTGCACGGTGTTGGCATGGTCGACCACATGATTATTGGTCACCGCGTAGCCATCGGACGAGATGAAAAAACCGGATCCCTCGCCGGTAACGACCTGCTTGTTCTGTTCTCCGTTCGGCCCGAAAAAGAACCGATAGAACGGCGAGTTGCGTGGAATGGCTCCATTATCGTCATTGTCGGCGCTGCTTTGCTCCTCGATCTTGACCCGCACCGAGATGACGGCCGGTTTTACTTTGGCAACCAGATCGGCAAAGCCCGGCGGGGTGGACTGTTCGGCCGCCTGAGCCGGTGCCGGACCCGTCAGGCTGATCCTGGCTCCGACGAATCCCAATTGGCCGGCGACCATGGCCGCGACGGCGATAGCTGCCGACGAGGACAGCAACGCCGTCCGCAGCCGGCCAAAGGCTTTGTTGCGGCAATCGTCGGTCTGGGAATTGTTTTCTGCCGACATGGCGGGCTCCGTCGTCTGTCTTTTTGTGGGGTGCTTTAGGGCTGCTGCGCTATCGCTTCACTTTGAAAACGCGGTGCCGGTGCGCCGGCTCCGTCGCCGCAAAATTAAAAATTCTTAAGCGACGCTAAACCGTTGGCGCTGCGTCGATCCGTCCTTTTTGCACTGCACTCGTGGAACTTTACGGGGACATTCCGGGTCGTTACGCGTTGGTTTGGGCAGACATCCCGGTTTCATTTAAACAGGCCTTTGCAGGATGCTTTTCCAACGACCCGGTTCGCGACGCCGTCTTGCCGTATTCGGGACGCTCTTCGTCATTGTTCTCGCCGTTGTTGGGATGCGGCTCTTCATGGTTCGCGCTAAGCCGGCCGCCGTCCCCCCAACCGTGCCGGTAACGGCCGCGATCGCCACGCGCCAAGACGTTCCCCAGACCATCAACGCCGTGGGGACGGTGCAATCGATCGACAGCGTCAATATCGTGCCGCGCGTCATGGGCACTATCGAGAAGATCGGCTTCACGCCCGGACAGATCGTCAAGCAGGGCCAGGAATTGTTTTTGATCGACCCGCGGCCGTTCCAGGCCGCGCTGGATCAGGCGCAGGCGCAGTTGCAACACGACGAGGCGGTGCTTGCGGAGGCGCAACTCGATCTGCAACGCTACCAGACGCTCGCGCAGCAGAACTCGATCGCCAAGCAGCAGACCCAAGACCAGGAATTCGTAGTCGAGCAGAACAAGGGCACCGTACAGCTCGATCAGGCCAACGTCGAAGCGGCGCAGCTCAATCTGCAATATGCCCATATCACCTCGCCGATCACCGGACGCGCCGGGCAGCTTCTGGTCGATCTCGGCAACCTGGTTGGTCCGCAGACCGGCCAAGCCTCAGCGGCGGGGGCGACAACGTCCACCACGGCGAGCACGACGACGAGCGGGCAGACCTCCAGCAACCCTCTGGTCTCGATCATGCAGCTTCAGCCGATCTGGGTGACGTTCAATGTTCCGCAGGACCGGCTCGATGAGATCGTGCACAACCAGGCGGCCGGCGCGCTCCAGGTCGGCGTCTACACCCAGGACCGCAAGCTGATCGAGACCGGAAAGCTCACGCTGATCGACAATCAGGTCAGCACCTCGACCGGTACGGTGTTGCTGCAAGGCACCTTCGCCAATGCCGACCTGCGGCTGTGGCCCGGCGAGTTCGTGCGGACCTCGCTGACGGTTTCGACGCTTCAGGACGTCGTCACTGTGCCGGCACAAGCCATCATGGCCGGGCCGAGCAGCTCCTACGTTTACGTGATCGACAGCGACAACAAAGTGCGCCGGGTCGACGTCACGCCCGGTCAACGCCAGGGCGGCGTTACCGTGATCGAAAAAGGACTGTCCGGCGGCGAAAAGGTCGTCACCGACGGACAATACCGGCTCGACAATGGCACCGTCGTCGCCATCCAGCAGACCACCGCGCCGACGCTGCCGCAAGCCGAGGCGCAGGCGGATTAGCGATGAACATTTCTGAAATCTTCATCCGCCGACCGATCGCCACGACGCTGCTCATGGCCGGCATTTTGCTGTTCGGGCTTGTCGCCTATCAGCTCCTGCCGGTCGCGGCATTGCCCAACATCGATTTCCCGACCATCGTCGTCACCACGCAACTGCCCGGCGCCAGTCCCGATACCATGGCGGCCACGGTGGCGACGCCGCTCGAAGATCAGTTCAGCGCGATACCCGGCCTCTCGCAGATGACCTCAACGAGCGGGCTCGGCCAGACCACCGTTACGCTGCAATTCGATCTCAGCCGCAGCATCGACGGCGCCGCGAGCGACGTGCAGACGGCGATCAATGCGGCCGGCGGGTTTTTGCCAAAAAATCTGCCGAACCCGCCCACTTACCGCAAGACCAACCCGGCGGACCGGCCGGTGCTGATCTATGCGGTTCATTCCGACGCCATGCCGACCTATCAGCTCGACACTTACGCCAACACGATTCTGGCCCAATCGCTGTCGACCGTTCCCGGCGTCGGTCAGGTGCTGATCGCAGGGCAGCAGCTTCCCGCCATTCATGTGCAGGTCGACCCACAGGCCCTGGCGTCGCGCGGCCTCAGCCTCACCCAGGTGCAAACCGCGCTGACCAACGCGACCCTGGATGCCGCCAAGGGCAACCTCGAGGGCCCGCACCAGGAATTCACCCTCGACACCAACGATCAGCTGTTCGATCCCGCCGATTTTCGCAGGATCATTCTGACTTATCAGAATGGCGCGCCGGTGACGGTCGGCGACGTCGCCGAGGTCATCAACTCCTCGGTCAATCCGCGCACCGGCGCCTGGTTTGACGGCAAACCGTCCGAGCTCCTGCTGATCCAGCGCGAGGCCGGCGCCAACACCGTGCAGGTGGTCGACGAAATCAAGGCGGCCCTGCCGGGGCTTCTGGCCTCGATCCCGCCTTCGGTCCACGTCGATTTGCTCAGCGACCGGTCGGAGAACATCCGCGACTCGGTGCAGGACGTGGAAATCACCCTGATGCTGACCGTGGTGCTGGTGGTGCTGATTATCTTCGCGTTTCTGCGCACCCCTTGGGCCACGGCCATTCCCAGTGTCACCGTGCCGCTGTCGCTCATCGGCACCTTCGGCGTCATGTATCTGTTCGGCTACAGCATCGACAATCTATCGCTGATGGGACTGACCATCGCGGTGGGCTTCGTCGTCGACGATGCCATCGTCATGATCGAGAACATCGTGCGTTACATCGAGGCCGGGCAGTCCGCCTTCGAGGCCGCTCTGATCGGTGCCGGCCAGATCGGCTTCACCATTATCTCGATCACGTTCTCGCTGATCGCGGTGTTCATCCCGCTGTTGCTGATGTCCGGCATCGTCGGCCGCCTGTTCCACGAATTCGCCGTGACTGTGAGCATCGCGGTCGTCACCTCGGCCTTCGTCGCGCTGACACTCACGCCGATGATGTGCTCGCTGTTTCTCGCCCGCGAGCACGGCCGGCGGCAAGGCCGCATCAGCCGCGCCTTCGAGCGCTTCTTCGACGGCATGCTCGCCGCCTACGATCGCGGTCTGCACTGGGTATTCGCCCATCAGCCTTTTACGCTCCTGGCGACGCTCGGACTGATCGTGCTGACCGGATACCTCTACGTGGTCATCCCCAAGGGCTTCTTTCCGCAACAGGACACTGGTTTCCTGTTCGGCCAAGCCGAAGCACGGCAGGACCTGTCATTTGCCGGCATTTCGCAGATCCAGGACCAGCTCTCGCGTATCCTCATTGCTGATCCCGCGGTGCAGGGCCTCGTCGCCTTCGCCGGTGCCACCGGCGGCAATTCCAGCGAGAACACCGCGCGCTTCTTCATCCAGCTCAAGCCGTTCGCGCAGCGGTCGGCGATCGGAGACGTCATGGCGCGGTTGCGGCCGCAGGTCGCCAAGGTGATCGGCGTCAGGTTCTACATGCAGGCCGGCCAGGACGTCACCATCGGCGGGCGGCTGTCGCAGGCGCAATACCAGTACACGCTGACCGACACGGATTCCGACGAGCTCAATCACTGGGCACCCATCATGCTCGGCAAGATGCAGGCGATGAACATCCTCACCGACGTCGCCTCGGATCAACAGATCGCCTCGCCGCACATTCCGATCGAGGTCGATCGCGACAACGCCGAGCGACTTGGCATCTCGCTGGCGACGATCGATGCTGCGCTTTATGCGGCATTTGGCCAGCAGCAGGTGACGACCATCTACTCGGCCACCCAGCAGACCAAAGTCATTCTCGAAGTGCAGCCGAAATTCCAGGTCGGCCCCACCGCGCTCTCCCGCATCTATGTGCCCGGCGGCAACGGCCAGCAGGTGCAGCTCTCGGCGGTGGCGCGTTTTTCCACGTCAGTGCAACCGTTGACCATCAACCACCAGGGCGTCTTTCCCGCCGTCACGCTCTCCTTCAATCTGGCGCCCGGCATCGCGCTCAGCCAGGCCGTCGACGCCATCTCCGCGCTGAGCGCGCAGCTGCATACCCCGGCGACGCTGCGCAGCTCATTCCAGGGCACCGCGCAGGCGTTCCAGGCCTCGCTGACCTCGACGCCGCTTCTGATCCTTGCCGCCATCGTGGTCGTCTACGTGGTGCTCGGCATGCTGTACGAAAGCTTCATCCATCCGATCACCATCCTGTCGTCGCTGCCTTCGGCCGGCGTCGGCGCGCTGTTGATGCTGATGCTGTTCGGCTACGATCTCAGCCTGATCGCCTTCATCGGCATCATTCTGTTGATCGGCATCGTCAAGAAGAACGCGATCATGATGATCGACTTCGCCCTGGAAGCGGAACGCCGCGAG
>JASHWN010000364.1 GCA_030044035.1 Xanthobacteraceae bacterium | reverse complement strand
TGTTGATCGTCACCGCAGTGGTGTTCTTGTTCCTCGGCTCGTTCCGCTCGTCGCTAATCCCGACCGTCGCCATTCCGCTGTCGCTGGTCGGCACCCTCATCATCCTGTTGGCGCTCGGCTACTCGATCAACCTCTTGACGCTCTTGGCGCTGGTGCTCGCCATCGGGCTCGTGGTCGATGACGCCATCATCGTGGTCGAGAACGTCAACCGCCATCTGGAGGAGGGCTTGCGCCCGCTCGATGCCGCATTGATCGCGGCGCGCGAGCTCGGCGGCCCGATCGTCGCCATGACCGTGGTGCTGGCGGCGGTCTACGTGCCGATCGGCTTTCAGAGCGGACTGACCGGCGCACTGTTTGCCGAATTCGCGTTCGCGCTGGTCGGCGCCGTCACGGTGTCGGGCATCGTGGCGCTGACGCTGTCGCCGATGCTGTGCTCGCGGCTCCTCAAAGCGCCCGAGCACCAGGGCCGCGGTTTCGAGGCGCGGCTTACCCGCCTCATCGACCGCACCTTCGCGCGCGTGCGCAGCGGCTATGAGCGGCGCCTGCACGGCAGCCTCGACACCCTGCCGGTGACCTTGGTGTTCGCCGCCATCGTGCTCGGCAGCATCTATTTCCTGTTCACCAGCGCCAAGACCGAGCTGGCGCCGCAGGAGGACGAGGGCGTCGTCATCACCCAATCGATCGCGGCGCCGAACGCCACCTTGCAGCAGCGCCAGCTTTATTCGCATCAGGTCTATGAGACCTTCGCCTCGCACCCCGAGACCGAGCACGTGTTCCAGCTCGACGTGCCCGGCCAGTCGATCGCCGGCATGGTGTTCAAGCCGTGGGATCAACGCGCCAAGACCACCAACGATCTGCAACCGGTGCTGCAGCAGCAGCTCAACAAGGTCGCGGGCGTGCGCGTCGCGGCGTTTCAGCCGCCGGCGCTGCCCGGCAGCATCGGGCTGCCGGTGCAGTTCGTCCTCGTCACCACCGATCCGTTCGAGCGGCTCAACACCATCGCCCAGCAGTTCATGCAGCGGGCGCTGGCGAGCGGCATGTTCATCTTTCTCGACTGCGATCTGAAGATCGACAACCCGCAATCCGACATCACCATCGATCGCGACAAGACGGCGCAGCTCGGGCTGCGCATGAGCGACATCGGCGGCGCGCTGGCCGCGGCGCTCGGCGGCGGCTACGTCAATTATTTCAGCATCAGCGGCCGCTCCTACAAGGTGATCCCGCAGGTGCAGCAGCGCTACCGGCTCAATGCGCAGCAACTGCTCGACTATTACATCCGCACCAGCGACGGCTCGGTGGTGCCGCTGTCGACCGTCGCCAGCATCTCGACCCGCACGGTGCCGGAATCGCTCAACCATTTTCAGCAGCTCAACAGCGCCACCGTGCAGGGCGTCGCCATGCCGGGCGTGGCGCAGGGCGACGCGCTCGCTTTTCTGCAGAACCTCGCCAAGCGCACGCTGCCGCAGGGCTATTCGGTCGATTACGGCGGCTTGAGCCGGCAATACATTCAGGAGACGGCGGGCTTCGCCACCACCTTCGGCTTTGCGCTGATCATCATCTTCCTGGCGCTCGCCGCGCTGTTCGAGAGCTTCCGCGACCCGGTCATCATTCTGGTCTCGGTGCCGATGTCGATTGCCGGCGCGCTCATTTTCGTCAGCCTCGGCTTCGGCGGCATGTCGCTCAACATCTATACCGAGGTCGGACTGGTGACGCTGATGGGGCTGATCAGCAAGCACGGCATCCTGATCGTGCAATTCGCCAACCAGCTGCAGGCGGCAGGCCGCAGCAAGCGCGCCGCCATCGAACAGGCCGCCGCCATCCGGCTGCGCCCGATCCTGATGACCACGGCCGCGATGGTGCTCGGCGTGGTGCCGCTGATCACCGCAAGCGGCGCCGGCGCGGTGTCGCGCTTCCAGATGGGCGTGGTCATCGCCTCGGGCCTGTCGATCGGCACGCTGTTCACGCTGTTCGTGGTGCCGGCGGTGTATCTGCTGTTCGCCGCGGATCACCATCGGCACGCGGCGGCGGGGGCGGGCGATGCCGGCGCCGCCGATTCGCATGCGCCGGCATAAAGCTTTGTTTCCCGGATGCGGTGCAGCATAGGCGCGATTACGCGCATCTTCGACGCGCTGTGGCGGTGCACCGCTGATCCGGGACCTTTACACGCGCGGAGTCTTTAACGATCCCGGCTTTGCAGCGCACCACTTCGTGCTGCGCTGCGCCCGGGAAACGCACGAGGCCTTGCCTCGCCTGCGAGAGTTTTCGTTTACATCTGCAGCGCGCTAAAAGTATGGAAAGCGCGAATCGATAAATCGGAACGCCGCGATGGAAGATTGGAGCGCACGGCAATACCTCAAGTTCGAAGACGAGCGCACCCGGCCGCCGCGCGATCTGTTGGCGCAGGTGCCGCTCAATCGGCCGCGGCGCGCGGTCGATCTCGGCTGCGGGCCCGGCAACTCGACCGAGCTTCTGGTCGCGCGCTATCCGCGATCCGAGGTGATCGGGCTCGATTCCTCGCCCGACATGCTGCGCAAGGCGCGCGAGCGGCTGCCCAAGCATGAATTCATCGAGGCCGACATCGCCATCTGGTCGCCCGCGCCGGGCACCGACCTGTTGTTCTCCAACGCGGTGATGCAATGGCTGCCCGACCATACGAGCGTGCTGCGCCGGCTGTTGGCGGCGTTGGAACCGGGCTGCGTGCTGGCGGTGCAGATGCCCGACAACACCCGCGAGCCGGGGCTGGTTCTCCAGGCCGAAGTCGGCCGCAGCGGGCCGTGGGCCGACCATCCGGAGATCAAAGCAGCGCCGCGGCCTGACCTGCCGAGCGTCGAAGCCTATTACGACCTGCTCAAGCCGGTCGCCTCGCACATCGACATCTGGCACAGCGTCTATAACCACGTCATGGCTTCGCCGGCCGCCATCGTCGAATGGTTCAAGGGCTCGTCGCTGCAGCCGTTCCTCTCGCCGCTCGACGCGGCAGCGCGCGAACAATTCCTCGCCGCCTACGGCAAAAAGATCGCCGGCGCCTACCAGCCGCGCGCCGACGGCAAAGTTTTGCTGAAATTCCCGCGCCTGTTCATCGTCGCGGTGCGGTGATGCGCGGGGCGACGTCGAGATATTTGATCGTTGCGGCCTGTTTGTTGTTGGCGTTCTCGTTAACGCCCGTGCGCGCCGATCCGGCCTTCCAGGCCTTCCTGCAATCGCTGTGGCCGCAGGCGCAGCAAATGGGAATTTCGCGCGCCACGTTCGATGCCGCGACGCGCGGGCTCGAGCCCGATCTGTCGCTGCCCGATCTGGTGCTGCCCGGCCGGCCGCCGCCGACCGAGCGCCAGGCCGAATTCGTGCAGACGCCGGCCGATTACCTGAAAGAGCCGGTGATCGCCGGCCTCGCCGCCCAGGGCAAAAAGCTCTACGATCAATATCGCCCGACGCTCGCCGCCATCGAGCGCCAATTCGGCGTCGATCCGACCATCCTGCTCGCGATCTATGGCCGCGAAACCGATTACGGCCGCGCCCGCGACAGCCGCAGCGCCGTTCGCGTCCTGGCGACGCAGGCCTATCTCGGCAAGCGCAAGGACAAATTCCGCGACGAGTTCTTGGCGGCGCTGAAAATGATCGACCAAGGCAAGGTCCGGCTCGCCGACATGAAAAGCTCATGGGCCGGCGCCATGGGGCTGACGCAGTTCCTGCCGTCCGACTATCTCAAATACGCGGTCGATTTCGATGGCGACGGCCGCGCCGACATCTGGAATTCGGTGCCGGACGCGCTCGCCTCGGCCGCCAAGCAATTGGTCGGCGAAGGCTGGCAGCGCGGCGTGCGCTGGGCCTACGAGGTGCACCCGCCGGCCGATGTCGACTGCACGACCGGCGTGCCGCAGGTGACGCGGCCGATCGGCGACTGGCTCAAGCTCGGCTTTGTGCCGGCTTACGGCCGCAAACTCTCGGCAACGGAGCGCGCCGAGACTGCGTCGCTGGTGCAGCCGGCCGGGCTGTACGGTCCGTCTTTCCTCGCCACGCCGAACTATTTCGCCATCAAGGAATACAATTACTCCGACCTCTATGTGCTGTTCGTCGGCCATCTCGCCGACCGCATGCTCGATCCGCGGCCGTTCGAGACGCCATGGAGCAAGGTGGCGCAATTGCCGACCGCCGATCTCGAGCGCATGCAGCGCATCCTCACCGCGCGCGGCTATTACCACGACAAGATCGACGGCAAGGCCGGCATGCTCACCCGCGCCGCGCTCGGCGAATATCAGAAGCGCAAC
>JASHWN010000040.1 GCA_030044035.1 Xanthobacteraceae bacterium | reverse complement strand
GCCATGATTACCCTCTGTAGCCGCTGGTGTTCAGGGCGGCCGTTGCGAAGAAACGTAAAGCTTTTGGCTTTTCAGTTACTTAGCACTCGTTTAAGCCGAGTGCCAAGCGCCCACGGGACATAAGGACTGGCGCGAGACCTGTCAAGGGCGGAAGCCTTCATGGCTAACAAAGCGGAAAGGACGGCGGCGTAAAACCTTCCGAGCGGCGGCTTTGGCTTCCCCTTTTTCGGTAAAGTCACCGTCACGGCTAAATTCAGCGGCAAAAGCGGCTGAAACGGGATCAAGCGAAAAAGCCGGGATGCTGCATTCGGGCGGAGGGCTGGTGGCCGGGCAATCAGTCGATCGAGGATCAAGGAGACGTTCATGAGCGCGTGGCTGCGCGATTTTCGTATGTTCGCGGTAGCGGCCGCGCTCTGTGCGCTGGCGCTCGGCAGTTGCACCACCAATCCGCCGCCGATGGCGGAGGGGCCGGCCGCGGCGCCGCCGCCGGTGCCGGAAATCCCGGCCTCGATCCGGCCGGAGGAGATCGTCGGGCGCTGGGGTTACGGCTCCTATCATCGTCCGGAGGACTTGACGCGGACCGAGGGCGCGGCGCGTGCGCAGTGCGGCGAGCCTGTACTGATCGATCGCGGCCCGACCGGCGGCGTCATGATGTACCTCGCCGACAGCGCGCAATTGCAGGAGTTGCGGCTCAAGGGCAGCCCGAGCGGCAAGAACTATATCGGTCCGCCCGGGCCGGCCGGCGGCACGCAGGACCGCGAGATCGAATCCTTCGACGGCCGTACCATGGTGCTGCGCTGGATGGATCCCGAAGTGGCCGGCCGCTACGGCATCGGCGTCTATGTGCGCTGCGCGGCTGAAGGCACCGCGGCGCGCGCCCGCAAGCCGGCGCCGGCACCGGCACACTGATGTTCTGGTTTTCCAGATGCGGTGCAGCGCCATAAGCGCGTTTACGCATGTCTGCGACGCGCTATGGCAGGTGCACCGCTGATCCGGGACCTTCATAGGCTCTGAGTTTTTAACAGTCCCGGGTCTGCAGCACACCACTGCATGCTGCGCTGCGCCCGGTACACCTGTATGCAAACAATCATGCCCAGCGCTCGCGATTTCGTTCTCGGCCCCTGGCGCGCCGTCAGCGTGCTCGGAGTCACCGAAATTTTGTCCTGGGGCGCACTGTTCTATCCGCCAGTGCTGACGGTGCCGCTGATCGCCGCCGATCACGGCTGGTCCAAGGCGTTCACCATGGGCGGCTTTTCCGTGGGCCTGTTGGTCGGCGGCCTGGTGTCGCGGTATGTCGGCGCGCTGATCGACCGCTGCGGCGGGCACGTGGTTATGCCGTTCGGCTCGCTGATCGGCGCCGCCGGACTTTTGGCGCTCGTCTATGCGCCGAACGCGCTCATCTATTACGCGGCGTGGACGGTGCTCGGCGTTGCCATGGCGGCCGCGCTCTATGATCCGGCGTTCGCCACGCTCGGCCGCATTTTCGGCAAGGAGGCGCGGGCGCCGATCACGGCGCTGACGCTTGCCGGCGGCTTTGCCTCGACCGTGAGCTGGCCGGCAACCCAGGTTCTGATCGATCATGTCGGCTGGCGCGGCGCTTACCTGGTCTACGCGGCGCTGCTCGCCGTGCTGGCGGCGCCGCTGCACGCGTTTGCCCTGCCGCGCCGGCGCGCGATGCCGATTGCCCGCGATACCGACAGCAGACCGCAAGGCTTGAAACAAGGCTTACCCGAGACCAAAAAACCCGGCGCGCTGCTGCCGGCGCACGGCCTCGCCTTCGTGCTGGTTGCCGGGGCGTTTTCGGCCTATGCCTTCGTCCCCTCGGCGCTCTCGGCGCAGCTTTTGGCGATCTTCGAGCGCTTCGGCCTGACGCCGGCGACCGTTGTCATCATCGGCATGCTGTTTGGGCCGGCGCAGGTTTTGGCACGCATCTGCGAGCTCGCTTTCGGCAGCAACCTGCATCCTTTATCGGCCGCGCGGCTGGCTATCGGATTGCTGGTGGCGGCTTTCGTGTTGCTCGCGTTGCTGTCATTCTCCGCGCCGCTCGCCGCCGGCTTCGCGGTGATGTACGGCATGGCCAACGGCCTGATGACCATTGCGCGCGGCACCGTGCCGCTCGCTCTGTTCGGCGCCGCGGGATACGGCCGACTGATTGGGCGCATCGCTGGGCCTTATCTGGTGGTGCAGGCGGCGGCGCCGGTGTGTCTGTCGTTCGTCGCCGAGCGCACCTCCGATGGCGTCGGCCTCGCGCTGGTGGCGGCATTCGCCGCACTGGCGCTTGCGTGCTTCGCCGCGATCCGGCAGCCGTCATAGAATAGCGAATGGCCAATAGCGAATGGCGAATAGTGCTTGCACCATTCCCATTCGCTACTGCTTATTCGCTATTCGCTATTCGCCGCTCGCCATCCGGCGCGTGCCGAACATGGCGTCGACATCGTCCTGGCTGGCGTGGCCGGGATCGCCGTCGAGCCGCGGACCGTACAGCGCATTCGCACCAGAGCGCCGCCCGCCGGCCGAGGCGGTTTTGATCTCCTCGAGCACGCGCACGATGTGATCTTCGACGAAATTGGGCGTCGCCAAAACCTTGGCGACGCGCTGGCCGATCAAGTCCTGAAAATTGCATGCCTCGAAGATTTTGATCACCAGGTCCTGGATGTCCTGCGCCAGGCCCTGCTCGATCCGCCCGTCGAGCGCGGCGGAGAGGTTGTTGGCGGTGACGTCGATCTCTTCGGCGGCGGTGAGGATTATTTGCGTCGCGCGCTCGGTGCCTTCAACCACGGCGTTGAGCTCATGGGCGATGCGCGGCACCGCTTTGCTGGCGGCGCCGCCGGATCCGGCCGCCGCGCTCGCTAGGCGGCCGCTGGCGCCGGTGCCGCCCCGGATCGCGCCGGCGATCAGATTGAGTTCCGAGCTCAGCCGGCTGGTGTCGCCGGACGCCGCGGTGCTGGCCGAAATGAGCGGCGCGGACGCTGCAAGTGCGGCGCGCAGTTCGCGCAGCTCGCGCATGATTTCGGCGTCGTGCAGTCCGCCTCGGCCGGTTTCGCCGTTCGGCTGGGGCCGCGCCGCACTCGTCTCTTCGATACGGAAAACCTTACGCGGCTCCGCCATCTGACACCTTGTTCGCGCGTCCTCCCCGCCCGGACACTACCGGTGCGCGGATTAATACTGCGTTCATGGCGAACGCACGGTCGCGACTGGTTGGCGTCCACAAGGTGCAGCCGGTGAGGTCCGATTAACCATCAGGCCGCCGGGTTGACGCAAAATAAACCGTAACGTGATGAACAATTCGCCAAGACCGCCGCCGCCGTCGCGGTGCGGAAAAAATTTACCAAACAATCGTGGTTTTTCGCCTGTACTTGTGACGCAAGGAGACAGCGTCTCCTTGTTCGCGCGTCGCAAGCGCGCAGTCATGTTGAGTATCGCGTAGAGTAGAGAGTACAGAGCAATGCGGCGTATCGGCGTTTCGGCGCTCGTTCTGAGCGCGTTTACCGTTCCGGTTTTTGCGGATCCGTTGCAGATCACACCCCAGGCCTACAATGCAGTGCGGCCGCAGCCGACGTCCGCCGCGCCGCCTTCGGCAGGGCGAACTTATGCGGCTGCGCAGCCCAACCTCGGCGGCGGCTTTATCGAGTTTCTGTTCCGCGGCGCCGGCGATCTAACTTCGGCTGCGCCGGCCAACCGCGCGCCGGCCGACATGCAAGCGCCTGCCGAGCCGCGGCAGGCGAGCTTTTCGGTCAACGATCCGGATGGCGCCGATGCCAATTGGGCCGACGCGCAACATCCGCCGGTCGACCCGCAATACGATCGCCAGGTCGTGCCTTACCTGGGCAAGGAGCAGCCGGGCACGATCGTGATCGATACGCCGAACAAATTTCTTTATCTGGTGGAGGAGGGCGGCAAGGCGTTGCGCTACGGCATCGGCGTCGGCCGCCCCGGTTTCACCTGGGCGGGCGTGAAGATCATCACCGCCAAGCACGAATGGCCCGATTGGCGGCCGCCGGAGGCGATGCTCAAGCGGCAGCCCGAGCTGCCGCGCTTCATGGCTGGCGGTCCGCAAAACCCGCTCGGCGCGCGGGCGATGTATCTCGGCACCACCGATTATCGCATCCACGGCTCCAACGAGCCGTGGACCATCGGCCACAACGTGTCTTCAGGCTGCATCCGGCTGCGCAATGCCGACGTCATCGATCTCTACAATCGCGTCAAAGTCGGCACCAAGGTCGTGGTGATGTGAGGCGCGCCACTTGCGGTTTTCGCGGTCGCGCAGTCCGGGCTACGACAAAGTCAC
>JASHWN010000363.1 GCA_030044035.1 Xanthobacteraceae bacterium | reverse complement strand
GAAGCGCACGCTGCTCCGGGTCGTGCTGCTCGCCGACGACCACAAGGCCACGGACAAATCGGTCGAGCGGCTCATGGGCACCAAGCCCGAGGCGCGCTTCGCCTTCATCCAGGAACGCGCCGAATTCGCCGACGAGGACGCGCTGGACGTATAGACACTCATCCCCGCGCGATGCAGCGCGGTCGATGAAAGCGCGCACCTGGTCGCCGTTCTCGTCGGCCAGCACCGAGCAGGTGATATAGGCGATGCGGCCCGCCGGCTTGACCAGCGCCGCGGCGCGGTCGAGCAGCGCCGCCTGCTCCTTGACGCGCTCGGCCAGCGCTCCGTGGCGGACGCGCCATTTGGCGTCGGGATTGCGCCGCCAGGTGCCGGTGCCGGTGCAGGGTGCGTCGATGACGACGAGATCGGCTTTGCCTGCCAGGTCGGCCACGGCGTCGGCCTCCCCCCGGGGAGTACGGACCTGAACGTTACGCACGTCGGCGCGGAGCAGCCGTTCGTGAATCGGCGCCAGCTGGCGCTTGTCGACGTCGGTCGCGTAAATCTGGCCGCGGTTGTCCATCATGGCTGCCAGCGCCAACGTCTTGCCGCCGGCGCCGGCGGCGAGATCGACGACCTGCTCGCCCGGCTTGGCGCGCGTCAACAGCGCGGCGAGCTGCGAGCCTTCGTCCTGGACTTCGATTTCGCCCTTGCGGAACGGCGGCTCGGCATGGACCGCCGGGTTCCTGGCATCGGCGCCGAGCCGGATGCGCAAGCCGATCGGCGACCAGCGCGTCGGCTCGGCGCCGAGATGCGCGAGCTTCGGCGCCACGTCGTGACGCTCGGCCTTGAGCGTGTTGACGCGCAGGTCGAGCGGCGCCCGGGTGGCGAGGGCGGCACCCTCCGCGGCGCGTTCCTCGCCGAATACGCGGGCCAAATGCGGATCGAGCCATTCCGGATAGTCGCCGGCGACCCATGGCGGCGCATTGGTCAGCGCATCGGAGGACAGCGCGGCGCGCTCGGCCTCGGTCAGCGGCGCCGGCGCAAAACGCGCGCCGCTGCACAAAGCCGCGATCGCCGCGGCATCGAGACCCCGCTCGCGCGCCAGCATGCCGATGAGCGCCGCGCGCGGCGTCTGCGCGCCCATCAGCCAGGCCGAAGACGCTTTCCTCCGCAGCGCGTCGTAAACGAGGCCGGCAATCGCGGCGCGATCAGCGGAGCCGGCGAAGCGATGCGACAGGCCCCAATCCTTGAGCGCGTCGGCGGCCGGCCGGCGCCGCGCGTCGATGTCGGCAAAGACTTCGATGGCGGCGGCAAGCCGGGCGGCAGGTATCATGGCAACAAACGCAGAATACTAAAAGGCGCGATTATTCTGCCGCGCGGCTGATCGCGGCGGCCAGCTCATGCGCCGCCGTATCGTGACGCCGCACCGCTTTGCGCAGACTCTTGATCGCTTCAGCGAGATCTTGCACGTGAATGCCTTTGGGGCATTTGCCGGCGCGGACGCTCTTGAGCATCCGCTGCAGCAGATCGGCGTCGTGCTCGTCGCGATACGGTTTGAGATCGAGGTCCTTCGGCACCTTTTTGAGCCGTTCGTCGCCGATGCGCTTGACGTATTTCTGCATGAAGCGGTCGTAGGCGTGCCACTCGACGTCGGCCGCGCGCACCGCGGCCTCCTCGGCCCGCGTCGCGATCTGATGGGCGTGCAGATAATGCAGGCCGAGCTGATCGATCAGCGTCTTCTCGACCTCCTCGTGCAGGATCAGGAAGCGGTCGGTCTCGATCGTGCGGCCGCGGAACGTGAACGATTTCGGCATGTGGCGGTCGATATAGATCGTTTTGCCGTCAAGGCTGTAGCCGGCGAGGTAGGGAATGTCGTGCATGCGATCGAGCTTCCTGACGCGCCGCACCACGGCATCGAGCGCGCGGTCCATCATCAGGCTGGAGACGTACCATTCCGGCAAGTGCAGCTTCTCGTGCGGCGCGGTCGGATGACAAATGTCGAGCGGCATGGCGGCGATCCTCACGTGCCGGTGAACACCTGGATGATGTAAATGAGCCACATGATGGCCAGCACCACGGCAGACATGCCGAACAGCGGCCCGCGAATGCTTACTTTGTTATTGGTTACGTGGACGTATGCGTGCAGCAGGCGGAACACGACGAAAATCCACGCCAGCACCACAAAGAGTATGCCGGCCTTGCGCGTCACCAGGGCCAGGATGGTGAGCACATAGAACAGAACCGGCAGTTCGAGCTGATTGGCATAAGCATTCGCGAACTGGGTGGCGCGCTTCGGCCAGTTCGGCTCGCGTAGCGCGATATCTTCGGGCCGCACCGCTCCGGAGCGAAGCGCGTGGGTGCGCAACGGCGCCGCGCAGAACAACAGCACGAAGGTGAGGACGACCTCGACGAACAGCGGCAGCAGAATGGCTTGCAGAGACATGCGCGTTGCGTCCTTTGCGACCCTTGGCTCCTAGCATGACGCAGCACGCCCGGCCAACGGCGCCGGCCGCAACTCACAACTTGACGCTGATCGCGGTTTCGCCCTCTTCGTCGACCAGCGCGCTGCGCCACGATTTGCCGTCGAACAGCGCCTTTCGCACGGCATCGGCGGTGCCGCCGTGGTTGAGATTCGCGGTGATGAGCGTGCCGCCGGTGCGGAGGAGCCCGCGCAGCGTCTTGTGCAGCGCCGGCGTCGGGGTCTGGCCGTCGAAAAACGCCACGTCATAGCCGGGATCGAGGGTCGGGAGAATCGCGGCGAAGTCGCCCTCATGCACGGTAATGCGATGATCGAGCGCGGCAGCCGCGATGTTGTCGCGCGCCAACTGCACATGCTCCGGATCGCGCTCGATCGTGTCCACCGTCGCGTCGCGCGCGCCGGATGCGAACGACAGCGCGGTGTAGCCGAGCGCAGTGCCGAGCTCGAGGATACGGCGCGCGTCGGCAGCCGCCGCCAAGGCCGCGAGCAGCGGCCCGTTGTCGTACGGATGGGCGCCGCAGCGGTGCTGCGCCCGGTGCGCGTCGGTCGCGGCGCGGATTTTGGCGAAGGGATCGGGTGCCGCGCCAGCCATCGCCGTCCTCAGCTTCGGCTTGGGTAGTTCGGACTTTCGCGCGTAATACTCACGTCGTGCACGTGACTCTCGCGCAAGGCCGCGCCGGAAATGCGAACAAACTCCGCCTTGGCGTGGAAGTCGGCGAGGTTCTTGCCGCCGACATAGCCCATGGCGGCGCGCAGTCCGCCGGTCAGTTGGTGCAGCACGTTGGCCACCGGGCCCTTGTAGGCCACCTGGCCTTCGATGCCTTCGGGCACGAGCTTCAACGTGTCCTTGATCTCCTGCTGGAAGTAACGGTCGGCCGAGCCGCGCGCCATGGCGCCGACCGAGCCCATGCCGCGGTAGCTCTTGTAGGAGCGGCCCTGATAGAGAAACACTTCGCCGGGCGTTTCATCGGTGCCGGCGAGCAGCGAGCCGATCATCACGCAGTCGGCGCCGGCGGCGATCGCCTTGGCGAGGTCGCCGGAATATTTGATGCCGCCGTCGGCGATCACCGGCGTGTCGGTTTTCCGCGCCACTTCGACCGAGTCCATGATCGCGGTGAGCTGCGGTACGCCGACGCCGGCGACGATGCGCGTGGTGCAGATCGAGCCCGGACCGATGCCGACCTTGATGGCGTCGGCGCCGGCGTCGATCAGCGCCTTGGCGCCGTCGGCGGTGGCGATGTTGCCGGCCACGACCTGAACGGCGTTGGATTGCCGCTTGATGCGGGACACAGCCTCGAGCACGCGGCTGGAATGGCCGTGCGCGGTATCGACCACCACGACATCGACGCCGGCGTCGATCAGTGCTTCGCTGCGCGCATAGCCGGCATCGCCGACGCTGGTGGCCGCGGCAACGCGCAGCCGGCCCTGCTCGTCCTTGCAGGCGTTCGGATGCGCCACCGCCTTCTCGATGTCCTTCACCGTGATCAGCCCGACGCAGCGGTAATCGGCGTCGACGACCAGAAGCTTCTCGATGCGATACTGGTGCAGGAGCCGCTTGGCCTCGTCCTGGCCGACGCCCTCGCGCACCGTGACCAAGTGCTGCTTCGTCATCAGCTCCGAGACTTTTTGCCGCTTGTCGGTGGCGAAGCGCACGTCGCGATTGGTCAAAATGCCGACCAGCTTGCCGGCGCGGCCGCCGCCGCCGCCTTCGACCACCGGAATGCCGGAAATGCGGTGCTCCTGCATCAGCGCCAGCGCGTCCGCCAAGGTCGCGTTCGGCCCGATCGTCACCGGGTTCACCACCATGCCGGATTCGTACTTTTTGACCTGGCGGACCTGAGCGGCCTGCACGGCGGGATCGAGATTGCGATGAATGACGCCGATGCCGCCGGCCTGCGCCATGGCGATCGCCATATGCGCCTCCGTCACGGTGTCCATGGCGGAAGCGACGATCGGGATGTTGAGCGGGATAGTGCGGGTGATGCGCGAGCGGATATCGACGTCCGAGGGCATGATCTCGGACAGGCCGGGCTTCAACAGCACATCATCGAAGGTGTATGCTTCAGCTGCTATGTCTTTCGAACTTACTGCCATTGCCAACTCCGCATGGCCCGGAAAATAGCGGGACGGCGAATCGGGGTGAAGTTCCCCGGGCGAACTTTGCGTTGTTCGCCGACTCGTGGCCCGCTTTTGGGTTGGCGGCGGTCGATAGCATGCCTTGGCCGCGATGAATAGGCCTAATCGGGCCAATGTGGAGGAATGACGTGACGATCGGCATTACCCGTCGGCAATTTGGCCGCGGCGCGCTGGCCGCGAGCACGGCCCTGGCGACGGCCGGCCGCGCCCTGCCGGCGGCCGCGGCGCCGGTGAAAATCCGCATCGGCTGGGTGGTGGTGCCGGCCTCCTCGGCGCCGCTCATCTTGGAGAAGAAGGACATTCTCAAGCACTTCGGCCAGTCCTACGTGGCCGAAGCGATCCATTTCGAGGGTACGCCGCCGGTCATCACCGCAATGGCGGCCGGCGAACTCGACATCGGCCCGCTGGCGTTTTCCTCGTTCGCGCTCGCCATCCAGAACGCGCACTTGGACGACCTGCGGGTGGTCTGCGACGAGGTCCAGGACGGCGTGCCGGGCCACGGCACCAACGAGTTCATGGTGCTCAAGGACGGACCGGTCAAAAGCATCGCCGATCTGAAGGGCAAGGTCCTTGCCACCAACGCCATGGGCAGCGCGGTGGATATCGCGATGCGCGGCATGCTGCGGCGGAGCGGCCTCGAGCCCAACAAGGACTACACCATCATCGAGGCGCCGTTCCCGGCCATGCGCGCCATGCTGGCGGAGAAAAAG
>JASHWN010000362.1 GCA_030044035.1 Xanthobacteraceae bacterium | reverse complement strand
ATTTCTCGAACTTGTCGTAGAACGGCTCGAGTTCGCCGTACGACACCGGAAAGTCCTCGATGGTCATGTCCGGCGGAACGGCGTTCTTGCCGTAGCGGTCGGTCAGATGCGAGCGCAGCTTGTGATCGCTCGGCAGCCACCGCCAGGTCATGCCGTTCCAGTGCGAGCCAGCGCCGCCGAGATCGGTGCCGGGCAGGAACGAGCCGAGCCGCCGGATCGGCAGCGCGGTTTCGCCCGGCGCATGGCGCAGCGTAACGGTTTCGAGCTGCGCGTCCTGAAACAGCTCCTGGCGCACCGCGTATTTGAGATCGTCGCGCACCGCGGGGATGGTGAAATCCTCGCGCGGCATGCGCTTGGCGCCGCGTTCGAGTCCGACCACGTTGAGCCCGGCCTTGGTCAGTTCGCGGGCCAGGATCGATCCAGTCCAGCCCATGCCGACGACGACCGCATCGGTTTCCTTGAGCGTGATGGCCATGATTGCCTCCCCCGCAAAGGATTAGGAGAAATCCGCGATCGAGCGCGGCGGCTTGTCGTATTTCTTGCCGAAGTATTTTTTGATGTCCTCGCGATAGGTCGCCGGCAGGCCCGGATAACCGACCATCTTCCACGACGCCATGTCGCGGTTGCCGCCATAGATCGGGTCGGCAAAAAAGCCTTCCATCGTGATCTGCAGCAGCGCGTTGAAGAAAGCGCGGCTGGAAAAGCCGGAAAACTCCGCCTTGCCGGCGTCCATGCTGTTGAGCGCGGCTTCGCGTGCCGCCTCGGGCAGGCGATCGAAATCCTTGCCGTAAGTCTTGCGCGACCATTCATTCGCCGCGGCAATGCCGGCGCGGAAGAACTCGCGCGGATTGAGCGGCAGCTGATAGCCGAGTTCGGACTTGGCCTTGTGGAACGGGCCGTCGCGATAGAGCCGCGCGCCATTGCCGTAGGCGCCAGCGAGCTGGCGGTCGATGAACGTCGCCACGCCGCACTCGCTGCCCGACGGCGACAGCTTGTCGGCCGGAATGAGCGTATCGACGGCAGCGACGATAAAGGCGTGCTCGGTCGGCGTGAGGGTCAGTAACGGTTCTAGCGCCGGCGCAGTAGCGGCCCGTTGCGCCTCACCCGGTGCGGCATTCGTCGACTGCTTCTGCGCGGCGGCAGGTGCCACGCCGGTCGCTACGGCCGTGCCGGCCAATCCGGCACCCCACAAAAATTGACGGCGTGGAATCGTGTCCTCGGCCATGGCGTCCTCCCCGTGTCGCGGCGTTGCGCGGCAACTGTCGTGCTTTACCGGAAGGATAGACCAAAGCCGGCCGGCGCAGAATGGCTCAAAACGCGGCTTCGCATATGCCGGCCGTGCGTCAGCCGTAAACGCGCGCGATCGGCAAAAATTCGTCGGCTTTGAGGCTCGCGCCGCCGACCAGCGCGCCATCGACGTTGTCGACTGCCAAAAGTTCCGCCGCGTTGCTCGGCTTCACCGAGCCGCCGTAGAGAATGCGCGTTCCCTGCGCCGCATCGCCGTAGCGGGCCGACAGCATCTGGCGGATGAAGCCGTGCATGTCGGCAACGTCGCGCGGCGTCGGGGTAATCCCGGAGCCGATGGCCCAAACCGGCTCGTATGCGACAGTAAAATCGGGAGCGCCGTCCGGCAGCGAGCCGTCAAGCTGGGCGCGCACCACGGCGCGGGCGTGGCCGGCGTCGCGCTCGGCTCGCGTCTCGCCGACACGGACAATCGCCACAAGCCCCGCGCGGCGCGCGGCGAGCGCCTTGTCGCGGACCAGGGCGTCGGTTTCGCCATGATAGTGGCGGCGCTCGGAATGGCCGACGATGACGGCCTGCGCGCCGGCGTCCTTGAGCATTTCAGCGGCAATGTCGCCGGTATACGCGCCGGCCGGGCGCGGATGACAATCCTGGGCGCCGACCGCAACGCGCGAGCCACGCGCCGCCGCGGCAAAACCGGCGAGCAGCGTCGCCGGCGGGCACACCATCACGTCCACCTTGGCGAGCTTTTCGGCCCCGGCCATGATCTTCTGCAGCTCGCCGACCGAGGCCGAAAGCCCGTTCATTTTCCAGTTGCCTGCGACCAATGGGCGCCGCGCCATTGTACCTAGCCTCAGTACACAGCCTCAAAAATGCGACAATGAGCCGTTAGCAGACCGATTGCATCGCGAAAAGAGACGTTTTACCTGTCTTTTGTGCCGATTGCGGCGCGGTCCGGCGCTCCCTATGATGCGCCGCGTTCGCCCGGCAGACGACATCACTCACCACGCTGGAACCGCATGCTTCGAGGTATCCGCCAGGCCTCCACTACTTGGCTCGGCCGCATCGTCATGGGCGCGATCATGACCTTGTTGGCCGCCATTTTCGCGCTGTGGGGCATCAACGACATTTTCCGCGGTTTCGGCCGCTCCTATCTCGCGAAAATCGGCGACCTCGAGATTTCGGCCGATCAGTTCAGCCAGACCTACAATGAGCGCCTGCAGCAGCTGAGCCAGCAAATCGGCCATCCGCTGACGGCCGATCAAGCGAACGCCGTTGGGCTGCCCGCCCAGGTGCTCGGCCAAATGGTGGCGGAGGCCGGGCTCGATCAGTTGGCGCGCCGCATGCGGCTGGGCGTGCCCACGGCCGACCTCGTGCAGCAGGTCCTGCACGATCCGCATTTCCAGACGCCGACCGGCCAATTCGACCGCGCCGCGTTCGAGAACTTTCTGCGCACGATCGGCTATTCCGAGCAGCGCTTCTTCGACGAGCAGGCGCGCGACGTGCCGCGCCGTGAACTGACCCAGGCGGTGTCCGGCAACGTCGCTGCGCCGCAGGCCTATCTTGACGCCATCAATCAGTTCCAGAACGAGGAGCGCAGCATCGATTATGTGGCGCTCGGCCCGCAGCAGGCTGGCGACATCCCGGCACCGACGCCCGAGGAACTGAGCAAATATTTCGACGAGCGCAAAATCCTGTTCCGCGCTCCGGAATACCGCAAGATCGTGACTGTGACGGTAACGCCGGCCGAACTGGCGAAGACGATCGAGGTGTCGGACGCCGACGTACAGAAAAACTACGAACAGAACCTGAAGAATTACGTGACGCCGGAACGCCGCCACGTCGAACAGATCGTGTTTCCCAACATGGCCGAGGCGCAGGCGGCGAGCGACCGCATCAAAGCCGGCACGAGCTTTGCCGCGCTCGCCACCGAACGCGGGCTCAAGCCGAGCGACATCGATCTCGGCGCCGTGGCGAAAGCCGGCATCGTCGATCCGAAGGTCGCCGACGCGGCCTTTTCGCTTAAAGCCGGCGAGGTCAGCCCGCCGATCGAGGGTCGTTTCGGCGCCGTGATCGTGACGGTGCTGCAGATCGAGCCGGGGGAAACCAAGCCGCTCTCGGTCGTCGCGCCATTCATTCGCAACGACGTCGCGCTCGAACGCGCCAAGACGCAGGTACAGGACACGCACGACAAGATCGAGGATGCGCGCGCCGGCGGCGCCACGCTGCAGGAGGCGGCGGAAAAGCTGCACCTGCCCACCGCCACCGTCGAGGTCGACCGCTCCGGCCGCGATCGGTCCGGCAAGGTCGTCACCAGCCTGACCGACGCCGGCGCCGTAGTCAGTGCGGCGTTCACTAACGACGTCGGCGTCGATACCTACCCGATCGACACCGGCGGCGGTTACGTCTGGTACGAGGTGGAAGGCGTCACCCCGGAGCGCGACCGCACGCTCGACGAGGTCAAAGGCGAGGTCGAGCAGCGCTGGCGCGACGACGAGATTGCCAAGCGGCTGCAGACAAAAGCCGCCGACCTGCTCGACAAGGCCAAGAACGGCAACCCGTTTGACGCGCTGGCGGCCGGCGCAGGCATGAAAGTGGAAAAGGCGTCCGGGCTCAAGCGCGGCGTCACGCCGCCGCCCGGCATCTCGGCCAAGGCCGTCGATGCAGCTTTCCATACCGCCAAGGACACATTCAGCAGCTCGGTGGGCGACAAGCCGACCCAATGGTTCGTGTTCCGCGTCACCGATGTCAAAACGCCGGCGCTCGATCCGAACTCGGCCGACGGCAAGAAGCTCGAGCAATTGCTACAAAGCGCGACGACCAACGACCTGTTCAGCGAATACGTCGCCTGGTTCGAGCAAGAGCTCGGCACCAATGTCAACCAGTCGGCGTTGGCGCAGGCGGTGGGCAACAGCGGCCCGGACAATCAGTGAATGCGGACCGAGCCGGCGGCTGAGGATTTTGCCGCGCGCTACGCGGCCGGCATGCCGCAAGTGGTGTGGACGACGCTCGTTGCCGATCTCGAAACGCCGGTCTCGGCCTTCCTCAAAGTCACCACCGCACGGCCGCAACGCTCCGCCGCGACGACACCCGGCGCGGCGAGCTTTTTGCTCGAGTCGGTCGAAGGCGGCGCGGTGCGCGGCCGCTATTCGATCATCGGCTTGGAGCCGGATTTGGTGTTCCGCATCGATGGCACACGCGCCGAGATCAACCGCAATCCGCAACACGAGCCAAAGCGCTTTGCACCGGCCGGCGCGCCGCCGCTGCAAGCGCTGCGAACGCTGATCGACGAAAACCGCATCGCCTTGCCGGACACGCTGCCGCCGATGGCCGCTGGCGTCTTCGGCTATCTCGGCTACGACACCGTGCGGCTCGTCGAGGATTCGCTTGCGGCGCCTTCCCGCGACCCGCTCGGCATTCCCGACGCGATCCTGGTGCGCCCCACCCTGGTAATCGTCTTCGATGCGGTCGAGGACACGATCACCATCGTCACGCCGGTGCGGCCGGACGCGGCCATTTCCGCCGCTGCGGCATTGGCCCAGGCGCAGCAGCGCATCGGCGATGTTGTAGACGCGCTTGATGTGCCCCCGCCCAACCCTCCCCCGCTTGCGGGGGAGGGATGGCAGGGGGCCACCGCCAACCTCCACCCGGGGCCGCTCGATGTGGAAGCGCGGTCCAACACGACGCCGGCCGAGTTCAAGGGCATGGTGCTGCGCGCCAAGGAATACATTCGCGCTGGCGACATTTTTCAGGTGGTGCTGTCGCAGCGTTTCGAGGCGCCGTTCCGGCTGCCGCCGTTTGCGCTCTATCGCGCGCTGCGGCGGGTCAATCCGTCGCCGTACCTTTATTTCCTCGACTTCGGCGCGTTCGCGGTCGCCGGCTCAAGCCCCGAAATTCTGGTCAAGGCGCAGGGCGGCATCGTCACCATCCGGCCGATCGCCGGCACGCGGCCACGCGGCGCGACGCCGCATGAGGACGCCGCACTCGAGGCCGAGCTCCTTGCCGATCCGAAGGAGCGCGCCGAGCATCTCATGCTGCTCGACCTCGGCCGCAACGATGTCGGCCGCGTCGCCGAGATCGGCAGCGTCGAAGTCACCGACCAGTTCTTCATCGAACGCTACAGCCAGGTCATGCACATCGTGTCGAACGTCGAGGGCCGGTTGCGCACCGACCGCGACCGGCTCGACGCGCTCGCCGCCGGCTTTCCGGCCGGGACCGTCAGCGGCGCGCCAAAAGTACGCGCCATGCAGATCATCGACGAGCTCGAAAAAGACAAGCGCTCGCTCTATGCCGGCTGTGTCGGCTATTTCTCGGCCGGCGACGAGATGGACACCTGCATCGTGCTGCGCACGGCGCTGATCAGGGACGGCGTGATGTACGTGCAGGCCGGCGCCGGCATCGTCGCCGATTCCGATCCGGAGTTCGAGCAGCAGGAATGCATCAACAAGGCCAAGGCCCTGTTCCGCGCCGCCGAAGAGGCACAGCGCTTCGCCAGCGCCGGGCGACGGCGCACGTAGCAATTATCGAGCCATTACTGCACCCGACCCGCCGGCGCGGCGGCGGCGGATTTGCCGGCGACCGGCGGCACCTGCTCCAGCGCGCGGATCGGATCGACCAGCCCGGCACCGAATTGCGGGTTGATGCCGTTGGCGCCGAGGTGTTTTGCCGTCTCCACCAGAATGGCGCGTATCTGCTCCGGCGTGCGCGACGGTTTGTTGGCCAACAGCAGCGCCGCGACGCCGCTGACATTGGCCGTGGCG
>JASHWN010000361.1 GCA_030044035.1 Xanthobacteraceae bacterium | reverse complement strand
ACGATGCCAGCCTGCGCTTTCGCGAGCCGATGCGCGGGTATTATTTGGAAAAATTCGGTGTGCCCTACATGACGGCCCATCGCGCCGACATCCACGCCATGCTGCGCGAAGCGGTCGGCGCTGTGCCGCTGCGGCTTTCGGCGCACTGCGTCGGTGCCGACACGGTGAACGGCACGGCCGTCGCGCGGTTCGCCGATGGAACACAAGCCGACGGCGATATCGTGGTCGCCGCCGACGGCATCCGCTCCACTATCCGCGCCCAAATTTTCGGCGCCGATGCGCCGCGTTTCACCGGCATGATGGCGTGGCGCGCCATGGTGCCGATGGCGTGCGTGCCGACCCGCGTCGGCCCGGCCGGCAGCGTCGCGCTTGCGCGCGGCGAATATGTCGGCTGGATCGGCCCGAACGGCCACGTGATCACGTATCCGATCGGCGGTACGGGCGACACGCTCAACATTTTCGGCGGGCATTACACCGACGAGTGGGTCGAGGAATCCTGGTCGGTGCCGTCGAGCCGCGACGAGCTCATCGCCGCCAAAGCCGGTTGGAACGAAGCGCTGCTCGGTATGTTCCGTTACGTCGAGCACGTCTTCAAATGGGGCATTTACGACCGCGATCCGCTGCCGCAGTGGACGTGCGGCCGCGTCACGCTCTTGGGCGATGCCGCGCATTCGACCATGCCGACGCTCGCGCAAGGCGCCAACATGGCGATCGAGGACGGCTATGTGCTCTCGCACGCGCTGGCGCAACACGACGACGTCGACGCTGCGCTTGCCGCTTACGTCGCCGCACGCCAGCCGCGCACCGCCCGCGTCACACTGCAATCGCGCCAGCAATTCGCCAATAACCGCAAGGTGCCGCCGCCGCCATTCCTCGACCGCTCCTGGATCTTTTCCTTCGACGTGACGCGCGAGGACAGCGTGTTGCAATCGGCGTAGTGGGAGTGACGCGCTATTCTCCGTGCTCGTGGAGATAGGCCAAGCCTCTCGAAAGCCTTTGGAAAGCCAGTGCGCGCCAGGCAGCGAATAGAAGAGTTCGACAAAACGAACGCCTATAGCTTTCTCTTCCCTCAGGGGAACATGAGCCTCTTCAGGTGGCATTCCTTCAAAAGTCGGTGTAGGCGCGGTCTCCAGGAGACTTTTGATAATCACATGCTCTGCAGCGTGATGCGTCGGGCATAGCCAGCGAAACTCCTGAATAGGCTCAACAGCACCCGCATCGTATTGCAGCGAGAGCGGTGACATTCAGCCCTTCAGATTCGCGCCGTTCACCACGTCGGTCCAGCGCTTGATCTCGCTCTTGATGTACGCGCCGAACTGATCCGGGCCCATGTCTTCCGGAGCGAAGCCCTGCTTGGCCAACAAATCCACCGTGTCGGGCGCATGCATCGCCTGCTTGGCCGCCGCGGCAAGCTTGTCGACCACGGCGCGCGGCGTGCCGGCCGGTGCGACCAGGCCGAACCAGAGCGGCGTGTTGAAGTCCGGCATGCCGGCTTCCGCCATGGTCGGCACGTCGGGGAGCAGCTCGGACCGCTGGTCGGTCGCGACCGCCAGCGCCTTGATCTGCCCGGCTTTGATCTGGCCGATGATCGCCGAGGTAATTTGGAAACTCATCTGGATGCGGCCGCTGATCAAGTCGGTCGTGACCTGCGGACTGCCGGGGTAGGGCACTTGCACGAGCTTGACGCCGGCGCGCTGCGCGTAAAGTTCGCCGGCAAGATCGGGCAGGCTGCCGGGTCCGACCGTGCCGAAATTGAGCTTGCCGGGCTTCGCCTTGGCGAGCGCCGTGAACTCCTTGACGCTATTGACGCCGAGTTTTGGATCAACCGCCATGACCAGCGGCCCGACGGCAAGCAGCGCCACCGGCGCAAAATCCTTGGCCATGTCGTAGGGGGCTTCCGGATGTACGATTTTGTAGGTCAAGGTCGACAATGCCGGCGCCATCAGCGTGTAGCCGTCCTTGGCGGCGCGCGCGACATAGCCGGCGGCGATGCTCGATCCGGCGCCGGTCTTGTTCTCGACGACGATGTTCTGACCGACAAGCGGTTCGGCGCCCTTGGCAAACAGGCGCGCCACGATGTCGGACGAGGCGCCCGGCGTGAAGCCGACGATGAGATGAATCGGCCGCGACGGATAAGTCTCCGCCGCGAGCGCGCGCGGCGAGGCGAGCGCCGCGAGCGTGAGCATCGACATCGTTCTGCGATTGATCAGCGGCATATGCATTCTCCCCAAAATTTGCTGCCGGCGCTTGATCGTCACTCCGGCTTGATATTGGCGAACTTGATCACCTTGCCCCACTTTTCGATTTCGGCGCCGATGAAATTGCCGAATTCGCCCGGCGTCGACGTCATCACCACGGCGCCGAACTCGGCCAGGCGCGATTTGAGCTGCGGATCGGCCAGCGCGGCATTGATGGCGCCGTTGAGTTTTTCGATGATCTCGGGCGGCGTTTTGGCCGGCGCGCCGACGCCGGCCCACGACACCGCTTCGTAGCCGGGCAAAAACTCGCCGATCGCGGGCACCTGCGGCAGCACGTCCATGCGCTTTAAGCTGGTCACGCCGAGCGCGAGCAGCGTGCCGGCCTTGACGTAGGAAATCGCCGAGCCGGGCGTCGAGAACACGACCTGGATCTGGCCGGCAAGCAGATCGGTGATCGCCGGCGCCTCACCGCGATACGGCACGTGCGCCATCGTGATCCCGGCCATCATGTTGAATAATTCGCCGGCGACGTGGCCGGTCGAGCCGGCGCCGCCCGAGCCCATGTTGATCGTGCCGGGATTTTGCCTGGCGTAGTCGATGAATAGCCCGACGGTTAGGCCGCGGCGGTCGCCGACGGCCTTGGCCGGCAGCGAAGGATTGACCACCATGATCAGCGGTGCGCGCTCGATGCTGGCGACCGGCGCAATGTCGTGGGCGAAGGAAAAATCGAGATGCTGATAGAGCGTCGCGTTGATGGCGCCCGGCGACCCGGCAAGCAGCAGCGTGTAGCCGTCGGGCGTGGCGCGGGCGACGATGCCGGTGCCGAGATTGGTGCCCGCGCCGGCGCGGTTTTCGACGACGATTTGCTGATGCAGCTGCGGCGTTACCGCATTGGCGAGGAGTCGCGCCACGATGTCGAAGGTGCCGGCCGGCGGCACCGGCACGACGAGATGGATCGGTCTGGTCGGATAGGCTTGCGCCCACGCCAAGCGCGCCGCCGCCGGGCCTATGGCCGCCGCGGCCGCCAATTGCACGACGCGTCTGCGCGCAAGCTGCATCGTCGTCTCCTCGCAAGCCTGCGTCGCAAGTTCGCGTCGCAAGCCAACGTTGATTGTATCGGCTATCGCGTATGGGCGCCCGCGACCTTCCGTCCCGGTGCTCACTCCGCTTTGATGCCGGCGAATTTGATCACCTTGGCCCATTTCTCCGTTTCGGCGGTGACGACCTTACCGAAATCGGCGGGCGAACCGATCGCCTCGACGCTGCCAAGCTCGGCAAAGCGCGCTTTGATCCGCGGTTCAGCTAATACCGCATTGATCGCAGCGTTGAGCTTATCGACGATCTCGGCCGGCATGTTTTTCGGCGCGCTGATGCCGGTGATGCCGGTGACCTCATAGCCCGGCAAAAACTCATTCATGGTCGGCAGGCCGGGCAACAGGTCCGTCATCGGCGTCGCGCTGGTGACCGCGAGCGCGCGCAGCTTGCCGCTCTGCACATAGCCGAGCGACGACGGCACCGGATCGAACATGACCTGCACGCGGTTCGTCAGAAGGTCGGCCTGCGCCGCGGTCTCGCCGCGATACGGCACATGCAGCATGTCGACGCCTGCCATCATCTTGAACAGCTCCGCCGCCATGTGGGTGAGATTGCCGTTGCCGGTCGAGGAGACGTTGATCGTTCCCGGATTGGCCTTGGCATAGGCGATGAATTCGGGAACGGTTTTCGCGGCGAACGCCGGATTGACAACCATGACAAACGGCGAGCCGCCGATGCTGGCAATCGGCGTCGTGTCGCGGATGAAATTGTATTTGAGGTCCGGATAGAGCGTGGCGTTGATCACGTTCGGCGCGATCACCATCAGGAGCGTGTAGCCGTCGGGCGGCGCCCGCACCACCATTTCGGTCGCGATATTGCCGCTGGCACCGGGCCGATTTTCCACCACGAAGGGCTGCGCCAAACGCACCGACAGCCGATCGGCGATCAAGCGGGCGTAAATGTCGGGCGTGCCGCCGGCAGGCAGGCCGACGATCAGGCGCACCGGCCGCGTCGGATAATCGAGCGCCGCGGCGGAGCGCCATGACGCAGGCAACGCGACGGCCGCCGCCACGGCGAGGAAAAATTTTCG
>JASHWN010000360.1 GCA_030044035.1 Xanthobacteraceae bacterium | reverse complement strand
ACCACCCGCAGCGTCAGGTTGACCTTGGCAGGCGCGCTTTCGACCAAACTTTCCGGCGCAGCCATCACCCGCCGTTGCCGGCCTTCTTGCCCTTGAGCGCGTCCGCCGAGGAAGGAGCGTTATCGGACGACAGCCCGTCCTTGAGCTTCTTCTCCAGGGTCGCAAGCTCGTCAGGCTCAGGACTGAAGTCTTTGGCTTGCGCCCACTGGAAGTGCGCCTCGAGCGTGCGTCCGACCCGCCAATAGGCGTCGCCGAGATGGTCGTTGATGGTCGGATCGTCTGGCTTGAGCAGCACGGCGCGCTCGAGATTCTTCACCGCCTCGTCGTAATTGCCGGTGCGGAAATAGGCCCAGCCCAGCGAATCGACGATGTAGCCGTCGTCCGGCCGCTGCTCGACGGCCTTGCGGATCATGTCCATGCCCTCTTCGAGGTGCAGGCCCTTATCGACCCACGAATAGCCGAGATAATTGAGCACCAGCGGCTGATCGGGGAACAGCTCGAGCGCCTTTTTCATATCGGCTTCGGCGTTCGGCCATTGATCGGCGCGCTCGTAACAGATGCCGCGGAAATAGAACATCACCCAGTTCGACTTCGTCGGCTCCGGAACGGCGGCGATGGCCTTGCCATAGGCGTCGGCGCAGCCGGCGAAGTCCTTGCGGCCGCGCTCGACATTGCCCAAGGCCAGCAGCGCTTCGGTATCCTTGGGGTGCTCGGCAATGACATGGTCGAGGCGCTTCTTGGCCTCATCGGTGCGGTCGAGCGCATCGAGATCGATAGCGGACTGGATTTGCGCGCTGCGCTCAAGCGGCGAATTGGCGGGCACGCGCTCGTAGACCTTGATGGCAAGATCGGGCTTTTTCAGCGTCTCGAAAAGGTCGGCGAGCGACAACAGCGCCATGCCGTGCGTCGGCTCGAGATAGAGCGCGAGCTGCAGATAAACCAACGCCAAATCTTCGCCGCCGCGGCGGCCAATCGAAGCGCCGATGCCGTACAGCGCTTCGGCGGCGCCGCCTTGCGCCGAATCGACGAGCGGCGGCAGCTTGGCGTTGTCGGAGACCTGTTTGATCTCCTGCTGGATCAGCGGGTGATCCGCCAGCTGGGCGTCGAAGTCGCGATAGACCTTCAGCGCCGCATCCTTGCTGCCGTTGCGCGACAGATAGCGGCCGTAAGCCTGCACGGTGCGCAGCGCGGTGGAATCGGCCTTGTAGGCGCTGGCGTAGCGCTTGCTGGCGTCCTTCTTGTGACTGGCAAGGTCGAGCATCAGGCCGGCATGCAGATCCTTGAAAATGCCGTACCAGTCCGGCCCGGAGAGCCGGTCCAGTTCGTCGACCGCGCCGTGGACGTCGCCGCTGCCGTAGGTCGCCCATGCCGACAGCAGCGCGGCGGTCAAGTCGGTAACCGGGCCATGCACTGATTGGGAAAAATCCTGCCGCGCGAGGCCGTATTGCCGCTGCTTGAGGGCGCGCACGCCGAGCACCAGGCGGGCGATGCGGTCGTTATGGTCGACCTGCAGGAGCTTGTCGGCAAGCTTGGCGGCCTGATCGACGTCGCCGTCGGTCAGCACCGAGAGAAACGCCTGGCTGAGCAGATCGGGATTGTGCGGATCGGACTTGAGTACATTGAGGTAGTACGACGCCGCCGCCGCTGCGTCGCGCTCGACGCCGGCATGGCGGGCCGCCAGATAATTGCCGGCGGCGTTGTCCGACAGAACGTCCTGCTGGTTCGGCGCCTGAGCGGCATGCGCGGCGGGCAGGCTCAACATCACGACAGCGCCAATGACGGCGGCATGCCGGCACAACAGCGAATGAGTCACGGAAGCTCCATCGATCGCATTGATTGGCGGATCGGAATCACACGCCGAAATCGCGCGCGACCACAACCCCTTTTGGACCATTTTGCGGGGTCTACGCAAGGACCGCTCAACCATTAGGCCGGCCAACGGCGGCAAAATCGCGGCAATAGCCATGCGCCGCGACGTCGCCGACACTTTCTCCTTGCCGGAAACCCGCGACAAACCGGCGCTCATGGGGGCATACCCTGCCCGGAGGCGCTGGCACTGCCGCTTTCCGAGCTTTTGGGATCAAGAGCTCGTGCACATCACGGCTGGCGCTTTGTGGTGAACGGAGGTCGCGCCGCAATCGCGTGCAAAGTCGTCTGCGGCACTATTGCTCCGGCTTTGGCGGGGACGCAAAGCGCATGAAATGCGCGGCGACGCAAAGCCAGCGGCCATTCCGCCGCTCGTAAATGTCGGTATAACGTCCATAGGACGGTTCGCCGCTGAGCCTCGTATCCCGGTAGCCGGAATGTATGATGGCGACGTCGCCCAGAATCCGCACCATCACATCCACCGCCTCGGCGTGCGTTCCCGGATATGGATTGGCGATGCGCTTGAGAAACGCTTCGCGATTCAACAAGGCGCCGTCCGGGGCGGTAATGTAGAAGTCCTCAGAAAGATTCTCGGCGTACCACTTTACATCCGACTCCAGCGCAGACCGCACGTAATTGCGGTTCAACTCCAACAGCACTGCAAGATCAGTGTTATCGGCGTTGTCTGATTCGAGCGCAGCTTGCTGCATGTTCAGTCCTCTTGGGAATGGGCGGGAGCGGCCACACGTCGGCGCCATTCACGAGCGCGACAAGGTCCCGTCGCCTCTCCGGAATTCATCCGCCTCCATAGGACGACACTACCACATCCCGAGACGACGGTTTGTGCCTTAATGCCGTGCCCAATCGTGCCCACTGTCGGCAGGAATGACGCGTGGGCTTCGCTCAGCCCACCCACAAATTATTGGTTCGAATGCGTCGATAGCCGACATCGCGCTGCAGCGCGACAACCGTAGCGAAGCGCCGAGTCGATCAGGCGCGATTATTACGCAGGCTTTCGAATAACCAGGCGTCCTTGCCTAGATCGCGCTGCAGGATTCCGGAAGCGATGGAGCTGCCGCTGCCGGGCTCTGCCACAATGCCTTCCGTCGTCGCATCGGGGTCTTGGCGTTCCTGCTCTTGACGCCGCACCGCGGACTCGAGCTGCCAGAACAGATTGCCGAGCGACGTTATGGTGTGTTCGGCGCCGGCCAAGGCGGTAGCCCGCCGCGCCAATTCGGCGGCCGATTCCGCCTGTGCCCCTCTCAGGCGCTCGATTTCGCTGTCGCTGTCGCGCAGCCGCTGCTCCATTTGTTCGAGCCGTTTCTCAGCGCTCTCGGCGCGCGCTGAAACCAGCGCAAGCTGGCGATCTCGGGCGGATATGTCTGCGTGGTTCTGCTCGTTCGTCTTTGCCCGCTCCGCCTCCGCCGCAGCCAACGCAAGACGAGCGCGTTCGAGCTGATCATGCTTGATCTGCAGATCGGCAGAAAGCTCGGTAACGCGGTGCGACAGTTGCGAATTCTCGTCGGACTTCAGAGTAAGCGACTTTTGCAGCGGGGTGCGCTCCGCGTCCGCCACAGCCAACGCAAGACGCGCGCGTTCGAGCTGGCCGTGCTTGATTTGGAGATCGGTAGACAGCTCAGAAATGCGCTGCGACAAGCGCGAATTTTCATCGGACTTCAGGGCAACGGACTTTTCCAGCGAGATCCGCTTCGTTTCCACCGCAGCTAACGCAAGGCGTGCGCTTTCGAACTGATCATGCTTGATCTGGAGATCGGCGGACAGCTCCGTGATGCGGTCCGACAGGCTTGAATTTTCGTCGGTCTTCAGAGCAAGGGACGTTTCCAGCGAGGCCGCTCTGTTCTGTTGATTGGTGAGCTGCTCGCGAGCCCGATCCAGTTCACACTCTAACTCTGCGATGCGCTGGTCCGCGGCCGCGGCCCGGAGCGCCTGCGCAGTCAGCGTCTGCCGCCGCCCATTGAGCGTCCGGGCAAAGCCGTCTTCCGCCGCCATGGCGTCTTTCTGCGGGAGCCCGTAACGCCGTCCCTAACTCCGGCCCCGCCCCATTGTCGTCGTCGGTTCGATTGCTATTGTGACAATGGTTAACGGAACGTTAACGCCGGCGGGCTGCGCCAGCATTTGCGCATCTCAGTGCAGGCCCTGATAGCCCAGGACTGCGAGCTCGATCGCGATCAGAATGACGATGGCGATTTCCAAGCGCAGCGAACGGCGCGTATCGATGATGTCGGTCAGCACCTGCGCGGTCTCGGCAATGACCGCCAGTTTGCGGGACAGCATTTCGGCGCGTTCTTTGAGCTCATACTCGTCCTGCAATCGCGCATAGAGCCGCTCCAGGTCCTGACGGTCCCAGACCACGTCGGGCTTTTCCGCCACCGCGACGCGGCCGGAGACGCGCTGGCGAACCAGCAAGGCATTGCCGATGTGCTGCAGGATGGCGCGCCGCGTCGCCGTCACCCGGCCTCTTTCGGCAAGTTCGCGGGCGAGGGGTTCGACCAGCTCGAACACCGAGGTGACCTCGCGCTCGTCACGGGCGAGCACGACGCTCTTCGACAGCGCGTCGGCAATGATGATGAGCCGGTCCGGCGTTGCGTTCTTCAAGATCATCGGACCTCCCGGCAGGATCTGATCCTCCTTGTCGGGCGCGACCTCAATGAGCAATGTTTCGTCTTCAACGACGGGGAGCGGCCTTACCAGACGCGGCTGCAGCGACCGCAATATCTCGGCCTCCTCCTGCGGCGAGGTGCACATGACCACCGCAACGCCATAGCGGAATAGCGTCACCAACCCTTCGGCACCGACGCGATAGGTCAATGGGACGGTCGAGATCACGCCTTCATGTTCGAGCCCCGCGGTGTCGATGCGGTCGCTCAAAAGCATGGCCTTGATGCGTCTCGTGCTGCGCAGCACCTGGCGGCTGTCGCCGCCGGCCATGGGATTTACGGTAGCGGTTTCCGCCATGATTGCACTCTTATGAAAAGCGTGCCGGGCTGAAGAAAAGCCGATGCACCCGGCCTTAAATCGGTGCGCCGGCCGGGTGAAACAAGAGAGCAAGTCGCACAGCCGCTTCGGAGTTCCGCGTGAGCTTCGCTTCGCTAAAGCCCGCCCTGCTTCGGCTCGTCAAACGGTCCCTGCGTCCGTGGCACCGGCCGTACGACAACATCATCTGCGCTTGGCGTCGGGCACCATGGGCGGGCAGACCAGCGGGCGAGTCAGCGATGCACCATGAAGGCACACCGGCAGCATCTGTCCCGTTGACGCACCTGCAGGCACACGCAGCGTCGGCTGCGAATGCGGGAGTGTGCAGGAAGAAAAGAACAGGCAGACAAAGTAACAGCCTCCCGACAACTACGATATGCTGTTGCGATCACCGACGACGGCGTTCGCCGCCGACGTGACGAATCCCGCGGCCTGGATCGGACCGCTCACTGGCGGCGATTGTCCGAGTGGGCGGTGCTTTATCTGTTCTCGTTGCAATCTGACTTCTTTTCTCAGTTCTTGCGCAAAAGCCTTGCCGTGCCGCGGCGCGACGCTTCCCTCGGAGAATTTATTCGATTTGACGCCGTCGGCGCGTTGTCTTGATCTGCCAGCGTGAGGGCGATACGGTTCGCGGTCGCAGCTGCTTCAGCCGCGGTTAGCTCTGATAATGCTCATGCAGCGGCTCTCGTCTTCGTCCAGGAAAGGCCGACGCCCGTGCTTGGCCTTGCTTGCTGCGATTGCCGCGGCAGCTCTCGCGGGCTGCGGCTCCCGAAACACTTACGTCCAGCCGCCGCCTCCGAAAGTCGTGGTCGCGCAGCCGCTGCAACAGCCGGTGACGCTCTATCTCGAGCTGACCGGCAACACCGCGCCATTCCGAACGGCCAATCTGGTTGCCCGCGTCCAGGGCTATCTGCAAACGATCGATTATGAGGATGGCGCCGCGGTCAAGACCGGAACGCAGCTGTTCGGCATCGAGCGCGATCTTTATCAAGCGCAGCTCGATCAGGCCAAAGCGCAATTGGCGAAAGACCAGTCGGTGCTCGCTCAAGCGAAGGTCAATCTTCAGCGCTACCAAACGCTGCGACAACAGAACTCGATCGCAGCGCAGCAGGCCGAAGATCAAGCCTTCGTCGTTGAGCAGAACCAGGCGACCGTCGACCTTGATAAGGCCAACGTCGATACCGCGAACATCAACCTTGGCTACACCAGAGTCCTCGCGCCGTTCGACGGCATCGTCACCAACCATCTGGTCGATATCGGCACGTTGGTTGGCGTGGCAGGAACGGTCACCCCACTCGCAAGCATCGTCCAGACCGATCCGATCTATGCCAATTTCACCGCGAGCGAGCCGCAAGTTTTGGCGATCAAGCAAAACCTCGTCAGAGAGGGCAAGAACCTGCGCTCGTCAGACTTTCCGGACGTCCCCGTCGAGATTGGGCTGCAGAATGAGGAGGGCTATCCTCACAAAGGACATCTCGACTACGTCTCGCCGCAGCTCGATACCGCAACCGGCACGCTGGCGGGGCGCGGTCTGTTTGACAACAAGGATCACGCGCTGCTGCCGGGCCTGTTTGTGCGGGTTCGGATTCCGTTCGCGCGCCAGGATTCCGCGCTGCTGACGCGCGACGAGGCGATCGGCACGAGCCAGGAGGGCAGCTACGTGCTGGTGGTCGGCCCGGACAACGTCGTGCAGCGCAAGATCGTCAAAACCGGACAAAAGCAGGGTCAGCTCCGGATCATCCTATCAGGGCTAGCTCCCAGCGACTGGGTCGTGACCGAAGGCGTTCAGCGCGCCTTCCCCGGCGCCAAGGTCGAACCGCAGCAAACCAAGCTGACCTCGGCCGAGACCGAGCAATCAGGTCCCGCCGCGAGCGGCGCCTCCGACCCGGCAGCGAAATGACGCATCGCGGGGCACCGGCATGATCTCGCGCTTTTTCATCGATCGGCCGGTACTCGCCAACGTGCTGGCTCTGATCTTCGTCCTGATCGGCCTGGTCGCGCTCTATCAATTGCCGAACGCTCAATACCCCAACGTTGTGCCGCCGACCATAGAGGTCACGACGCTCTACCCCGGCGCGACCGCCGAGACCTTGATCAACACGGTGGCGCTACCAATCGAGCAGAGCGTCAACGGCGTCGAAGACATGCTGTATATGCAGTCGACGAGCGCCAGCGACGGCACCTATTCCTTGACCGTCACCTTCGCGATCGGCACCGATCCCAATAAGGCGCAGATCCTGGTCCAGAACCAGGTCGCCGCCGCCCTTCCGTCGTTGCCCCTGACAGTGCAAAACGAGGGCGTGACGACGGCGAAGAGGTCGAGTTCGATACTCGAATTCGTCACGCTGGTTTCTCCCGACAGCCGCTTCGACGGACTGTTCCTGGCGAACTACGCCGTCATCAACCTCCAGAACGAACTCGCTCGCCTCAACGGCGTCGGCAACGTGCAGGTGTTCGGCGCTGGACAATACGCGATGCGTGTCTGGATGAATCCGAACCTGCTGCAGGCGCGGTCGCTGGTGCCGCAGGACGTGATCAATGCCATCCAGCAGCAGAGCCAGGAAGTCGCCGCCGGCCAAGTCGGCTCGCCGCCGGCGCCGCCGGGCCAGCAGTTCCAATATTCGCTTAACCTTTCTGGCCGCCTCGACAATCCCGCCGATTTCGAGAACATCATCGTCAAGGCTGATCCCGCAAACGGCGGACAAATCACCAGAATCCGCGACATCGGCCACGTCGAGCTCGGCGCGCAAACCTACAGCCAATCGTTCAATCTCGATGGCCGGCCGGCAGCCGGCATCGCCATCTCGCTGTTGCCGAACGCCAACGCCATTGCGGTTGCCGACGAGGTCAAGGCCAAGATGGACGAGCTCGCCAAGAGCTTTCCTGCCGGCCTCACCTATCTGATCCCCTACGACACCACGAAATTCGTGCGAGCCTCGATCAGGGAGGTCTACGTCACCCTGTTCGAGGCGGCAGTTTTGGTGCTGATCGTCATTCTCGTCTTCCTGCAGGATTGGCGGGCGATGCTGGTGCCGGCGACGACCGTTCCAGTAACGATCATCGGCGCCTTCGCCGCGATGTGGGCGCTTGGTTTTACCATCAATCTCGCGACGCTGTTCGCCATCGTGCTGGCGATCGGCATCGTCGTCGACGATGCGATCGTCATCGTCGAGGGCGTCTCGCGTTATGTCGAACAGGGTATCCCCGGCCGCGAGGCGGCCGGCCGGGCGATGGACGATCTGACCGGTCCGGTCATCGGCATCACGCTGGTGCTGATGTCGGTGTTTATTCCAGCCGCATTTTTGCCTGGGCTCACCGGCCAGCTTTACCGGCAATTCGCGCTCGTCATCGCCGCCACAGCCTTCATCAGCGCCATCAATGCGATGACGTTGAAGCCCACGCAAAGCGCGTTGTGGCTACGGCCGCCGCGGCCGCTTGAAACGCGCAACTTCTTCTACCGCGGCTTCAACGCGGTCTACAGCCGCCTGGAGCGCTTCTATGTCAGGCTGATCGGCGCGATGACGCGGCACAGCGGCGCGATGGTCGCGCTCGCATTCGTTTTGATCGTCGTCGCAATCGTGGGGTTGACGCGGGTGCCGACCGCGTTCTTGCCGGACGAGGACCAGGGCTATGCGATTGTCAGCGCCCAACTGCCCGACGGCGCCTCCAAGGAGCGCACCGACGCCGTGATGCAACAGATCACGCGAATCGCCCGGCAAGTGCCCGGCGTCGATCATATCGTCGCCGTCAGCGGCATTTCCATTCTGGACAACTTCGCATCACTCGCCAATGCGGGAGTCGCATTCGTCGTTCTCAAGGACTGGGACGTGCGGCTGAAGCAGAAGGGACAGGATCTGCGTTCGATCATCCTCAATCTCAATCGCTCCCTGCAAGCCGTGAGCCAGGCCGTCGTGTTCGCGTTGCCGCCGCCGCCGATCCAGGGCATCGGCAACGTCGGCGGCTTCACGATGCAGGTCGAGATCAGGAACGGCGATTTCGACTACGCATTGTTGCAGGGCCTGACGGACACCGTCATCAGCGACGGCAATGCGCAATCGGCGCTGCAGCGGCTGAGTACGACCTTCCGGGCCTCTGCCCCCCAATTCAGGGTCACCGTCGACCGCATCAAGGCCGAGACGCTCGGCATCACCACCGGTAACGTCTTTTCCGCGCTGTCGACCTATGTCGGATCGGACTACGCGGCGCAGTTCAACAAGTTCGGACACGTTTTCCAGGTCTACACCCAGGCGCTGCCTGACTACCGCGCGACCATCGACGACATCCGCAGACTGAAAGTGAAGGCGGGCAATGGCGTCGTGACGCCGATCGGAACGGTGATCGACGTCAAGGAGGTTCAAGGTCCGCTCCTGATCAGTCTCTATAATCTCTATCCGTCGGCGACGGTGGTGGGCAACCCGGCGCCCGGCTTCAGTTCCGGCGAAGCGCTCGACATCATGGATCAGATCGGCGCGCACGCGCTGCCCCCCGGAACCGGCTACGAATGGACCGCGATGTCCTATCAGGAGAAGGCGGTCGG
>JASHWN010000359.1 GCA_030044035.1 Xanthobacteraceae bacterium | reverse complement strand
GTTCGAGCATTGCTCGCCGCAGGCGTTGCGAGCCGCGTTCGGACCGGTGATCGACCGGCTCGCCGCCAACGCCATCGACCTCACCCGCATGCCGGTCGAAGTGGCGCCGATTGCGCATTATCACATGGGCGGCGTCAAAGCCGATGCGCGCATGGCGACCGACGTGGCCGGCTTGTTTGTCGCCGGCGAGGTGGTCGGCGGCGCCAACGGGGCGAACCGGCTGTCTGGCAACGCCATCACCGAGGCGTTGGTGTTCGGCCGCCGCGCCGGTGCCAGCGCCGCCGAGCGGGTCAAGCGCAGTGCGCATGCGAAACACAAAATCCGCCCGCAGGACAGCACCACCATCCTCGATCTCATCGGCGTCGACGGTGCGCCGCGCGGCCCAAACACCGCGGCGATGATCGCGCAGTTGCAGGCGACCATGACCGACGACGTGGGGCCGCTGCGCACGGCGCAAACGCTCGCGCACGCCATGGCGCAGATCGACGCGCTCAGCGATGAACTTGGCGAACGGCCGCCGGGCCGCGCCGCAAATTTTGATCTGCAGCGGCTCGAATGGTTCGACCTGCGCAACATGCTGCTCGTCGCGCGTACCGTGGTGCAGAGCGCACTCACCCGCACCGAAAGCCGCGGCGCCCATCAGCGCGAGGACTTTGCAGCGGCGTTCCCTGAATGGCAGGTGCACCAAACCATGCGTTGGCGCGACGGCCGCTTACAGATGTCCGGTGCGCCGCAAGCCGCCGCGGCGGTGCTCGCCTCATGACCGCCGCCAAGCACATCGCGACCCTGAAAATCCAGCGCGGCGGCGCCGGCGAAGCTGCGCGCTTCGAGCGTTTCGATGTGCCGTTCGAGCCGGGTCAGTCGGTGCTCGACGGGCTGCGCTGGCTGCGCGCCGCGCGCGACCCGACCTTGGCGATCCGCTTCTCCTGCATCAACGCCAATGCCTGCAAGGAGTGCATGATCCAGCTTGACGGCGAAACCGTCTACGCCTGCACGGCGCGGCTCGAGCCGCGCGAGATGACGCTCACCCCGCTGCCGAACAAAAAACTCATTCGCGACCTCGTCACCGAGATCGCGCCGCCGTCGGAGCGGTTCAAGTAATTAGACGTCCGAACGCCCGACTCATTCATGTCATCATCCGCGCTGGATGGTCCGCTTTCGCGGACCATGACAGCCGAGAGAGTTGGAATTACAGCTCCATCCCGCGCGCGGCGAAATAAACCAGCGCCATGAGCACGCTGGCGCCGCCGGGAAATTCCGGATGACGGCACAGGCTGTCGGCCTCGTGACAGAGGTCGAGCGCCCAGGCGCTGCCCAGTTCGCTCTGCTGGCCGGCGAAATAGAACAGGGCGGTCAGCCCGATCAGCACCAGCACGAAGCCGGCGGCAAAGAACGACACCGACGGACCGGCAGCCAGCGCCGCCTCGCCGGAGCCGTGCGCCGCAAGCGAACGCTGCAGTTCCGGCGAAAGCTCGCGCGACGGCTCGGCAGCGGCCGGCTTGGCGGTCGCCGCCTGCTCGTCCTCGGCGCTCAGCAGAAAGCGCACCCCGACCAGCGGCCCCTTGCGCCACACCACGCTGCAGCGGTGCGCCGTCGTTTTGTCGAGGATGAGCGTAAAGACGCCCGGCAATTTGCTGGCCTGCGCCGGCGCCAGCCGCGCGCCGCCCTCGGAAAGGTCCCACAGCACGCAGCGCACCGGCTTGGCATCCCCGCCAGTGTCGATCCACGCCGCGCGCCGGGTGCGCACGCGCCGCCGCCGTCTTTTCTCGCGATGCGATTCGGGCATTTCCGGCGATAACCCTTGGCTGAGGCGGGTGCTGCGATGGTTTAGTCGAGCGCCCGGAGCGTCCCAGGATTGAGCAGCCCTGGGTTGTCCGGCGAAATCGACGCAATTTATGCCGAGACCGACTGCATTTCGATTAAACAGTGCCGAGAATTTCCGCTTGCCGTGGCAATAAAACGGTAGCCAAAAGCGGTCCCGAAGCCTGCGCACCGGCCTCGATCAAGCAACTGCGAGCTCAAGCAAATTTCCAGATTCGGCGGCGATTGCTGCAATGCAGCAATCGGTCCCAATTTATGGTTAACACTTTCTTTTCGTGTATGGTTAACAATTCCATCTAAAAGCTGCCGCAATGATCCCGCACGTCTTTGGGGTCGTTGGCCCGATCTCGGGGGTCGGGCTCGCCGGTCCGGATCCGTTAGCGTCCGCCACCACCGCGGTGGCGCGCAGGATCGTCAGGGCGGGGACGTGGTGGTGTCGGGACGCGAGGGGGAATGACGTTCAATACCGGCTGGCGTTCGCCTGTTTGGGCGCACGATCGCACGTACGGTTTTGGTAACGCGCTGCCAGTGCTCGGCGGCGCGGGCTTGGTCTTCGTCGCCTCGCTATGCGCCTTGATCTTGTGCGCGATCTTCACTGGTCCAAACGGCAGCGCGGCGCTCGCCGTGCCGGAGAGCGCGCCGCACGGCACGATGCGGCGTTCCGATCCGGCGCCGGCGATGTTCGCAGCGCGCTTCTATCTCGGTCCCGAAGGCAAGTTTTCGATGGCCGTCCCGCTGCCCGAGCAGCAATTGGCGTTCGCGTCGCCGCTATCGGACAATCCCGACGAACAGCAATACACGCTCGCATCGCTGCCGTCGTCCAGCATTGCGCCCGCGCAGGATGTTGCGCCGGCACCGGACCAGACGAGCCGGCTGGCACACAATTGGCGGCTGCGTTTGGAGCCGCGCGGCCGGCATCACCACATCCTCGCGTTGACGCATGAGCAGCAGGAGCGCGTCGTTGCTGCAAGCGCCGCGCCGGCCCACGAGCCGAGCATTTGGGAAAAACTGTTCGGCAGGCGGCCGTCGGTCTTCGAGAAGCTGTACGGCGCTTCGCCGTCCGGCGTGACGCTCGCCTACGCGACTGCCGGCACTGCCACCGACGGCGCCGGCGTCACCGCCGGCCTCTACGACCGGCAGACCGCGGTCTACGACATCTCTGAGCATATAGTTTACATGCCGGACGGCACCACGCTCGAAGCGCATTCAGGGTTGGGCTCGCGGCTCGACGATCCGCGCTTCGTCGACGAACGCGGCCGCGGCGCCACGCCGCCCGACATCTACGATCTGCGGCCGCGCGAGGCGCTGTTCCACGGCGTGCGCGCGCTCCGCCTCATCCCGGTGGACGAGAGCAAAGTGTTCGGCCGCGCCGGGCTGCTCGCCCACACCTTCATGCTCGGCCCGAACGGCGACTCCAACGGCTGCGTGTCGTTCAAAGACTACGACGCCTTCCTGCGCGCCTACGAGAGCGGCGAGATCAAGCGCCTCGCGGTTGTGACCAGCATCGACTGACGCGGCTCTAGCCTAATTCCGACATCAAAACCGCCGGCATCGCAGCGACGTTAGGCGCGCTTCCCCCTTCCATTCTTCGGGGCCCCCTCCCCCGCTCCGCTACGCTCCGC
>JASHWN010000358.1 GCA_030044035.1 Xanthobacteraceae bacterium | reverse complement strand
CATTACCTATGACACACTACCAAACATCGTCATTGCCGGGCTTGACCCGGCAATCCATGCGGCAGCGAAGTTTGCGACGACTTCCTCGAATGCGGAAAGTCGGCATGGATGCGCGGGTCAACGGGGTCCCCGCGACGCTCGCGTCGCGGGCTTGCCAGTCCCGCGCATGACGAGGAATAGGAGAACACTATGACTATTCTCGCCATCCTCGCCCAGGCAGCCGCGCTGCCCGACGCGGCGCATGCGGTCACCGAGACGGTCGATCCGTTCGTGTTCCGGCTGTCGATCTTCGTGCTCGCAGTGTTCGTCGGCTATTACGTGGTGTGGTCGGTGACGCCGGCGCTGCATACGCCGCTGATGTCGGTGACCAACGCCATCTCCTCGGTGATCGTGGTCGGCGCGCTGCTCGCGGTCGGCGTGGCGCTGGTATCGAGCGACACCGGCCCGATCTACGCGCGCGCGTTCGGCCTGGTCGCGCTCACCTTCGCCTCGGTCAACATTTTCGGCGGCTTTCTGGTGACGCAGCGCATGCTCGGCATGTTCCACAAGCGAGACAAGCAATGAACGCCGACGTCACCGCGCTCTGCTATTTGGCCGCCGGCGTTCTGTTCATCCTGGCGCTGCGCGGGCTATCGAACCCGGAGACCAGCCGGCGCGGCAACCTGTTGGGCATGATCGGCATGGCGATCGCCATCGCCACCACGCTCGCCTCGCATCCGCCGGTCGGCTTCGGCGCCTGGGTGCTGGTCGTGGTCGGCATGTCGCTCGGCGGCGGCGCCGGTGCGGTGATCGCGCGGCGGGTGCCGATGACCTCGATGCCGGAGCTGGTCGCCGCCTTCCATTCGCTGGTCGGCATGGCGGCGGTGCTGGTCGCCGCCGGCGCGCTGTACGCGCCCGCCGCGTTCGGCATCGGCAGCGAAGGCGCGATCCACGGCCAGAGCCTGATCGAAATGTCGCTCGGCACCGCCATCGGCGCCGTCACCTTCACCGGCTCGGTCATCGCGTTCCTCAAACTGTCCGGCCGCATGAGCGGCAAGCCGATCGTTCTGCCCGGCCGTCACGTCATCAATATCGCGCTCGCGGTCGGCCTCATCGCGCTCATCGTCTGGTTTTTCGCGACGCAGAGCCATATCGGGTTCTGGGCGATCGCCGGCGTGTCGTTCCTGCTCGGCGTCTTGATCATCATTCCGATCGGCGGCGCCGACATGCCGGTGGTGATCTCGATGCTCAACTCCTATTCGGGCTGGGCCGCCGCCGGCATCGGTTTCACGCTCGAGAACACCGCGCTGATCATCACCGGCGCGCTGGTCGGCTCGTCGGGCGCGATCCTGTCCTACATCATGTGCAAGGGCATGAACCGCTCGTTCATCTCGGTGATCCTCGGCGGCTTCGGCGGCGAGGTGGCAGGCCCGGCCGGCGGCGCCGAACAGAAGCCGGTGAAACTCGGCTCGGCCGAAGACGCCGCCTACATCCTGAAGAACTCCTCCAAGGTCATCATCGTGCCGGGCTACGGCATGGCGGTGGCGCAGGCGCAGCACGCACTGCGCGAGATGGCCGACAAGCTCAAGCATGAAGGCGTCGAGGTCAAATACGCCATCCATCCGGTGGCCGGCCGCATGCCGGGCCACATGAACGTGCTGCTCGCCGAAGCCAACGTGCCCTACGACGAAGTGTTCGAGCTGGAAGACATCAATTCCGAGTTCGCCCAGACCGACGTAGCCTACGTGATCGGCGCCAATGACGTGACCAATCCGGCCGCCGAGGAAGACAAGAGTTCGCCGATCTACGGCATGCCGGTGCTGCAGGTGTGGAAGGCCGGCACCGTGATGTTCAACAAGCGCTCGCTCGCTTCGGGCTATGCCGGCATCGACAATCCGTTGTTCTACCGCGACAACACCATGATGCTGCTCGGCGACGCCAAGAAGATGACGGAACAGATCGCCAAGGACGTGTGAGCCGGAAATCCGCTCATTCCCGCGAAAGCGGGAATCCAGATTCGGCGCGGCGCAAAGAACTGGGTCCCCGCAACGGGGCACCCCATCGCGCAAGCGCGATGGGGACCCCTCGCGGGGACGAGCGGATGCAGGTCATCACCGTCGGATGAAGCATCGTCCAAATGAGCTCGGAAAATCCGCCGCCCAACTCCCCTGCTCCGCGCCGTGCCTCGCGCTGGTCCGCTCCGCAAGGCTCGCCGAACAATCCCTATCGCCTCGTCTTCCGCCTCGTCGGCATTCCGATCATCGCCGTCGCCGCAGTGTTGCTCTATCGCGGGCTTCACGCGCGTTTCTTTCTGCCGGAATGCGATTCCGACACCGCCAAGCAGACGCTGGCGCAGGTCCTCAAGGAGCTCAAGCTCGAGCCGGTGCGCTACGCGCCCATCAAGACCGTTTCGACGAGCAAGACCGAGGTGGTGTGCAATGCGGTCATGCCGCTGCCCGGCGGCGGCAACGTGGTCGCCGACTACAGCTTCTATTGGCAAGGCAGCAAAGCCAACATGCGCTATTCTATCCATCGCGAGCCGGCGCAGAATTCGTAAGGCGACCGGCATTTACGTGAGAGGGGCGTTTCGATGTCCGCGGCTGAAAAGCTTGATAAAATCATCGATGCGGCGTTCGAGCAGCGCGAGGCCATCGGGCCGTCCACCAAAGGCGCGGTGCGCGAGGCGGTCGAGGCGGCGCTCGATCTGCTCGACCGCGGCGCGGCGCGGGTCGCCGAGCGCGGTGCCGACGGCGCCTGGCGCGTCAACCAGTGGCTCAAGAAGGCCGTGCTGCTGTCGTTTCGTTTGAACGACATGACCGTCATTCCGGGCGGCCCCGGCAAGGCGGTGTGGTGGGACAAGGTCGCATCGAAATTCGACGGCTGGGGCGACAACAGCTTTCGCAGCGCGGGCTTTCGCGCCGTGCCGGGCTGCGTGGTGCGCCGCTCCGCCTATATCGCGCCTGGCGTGGTGCTGATGCCCTCGTTCGTCAATCTCGGCGCCTATGTGGATTGCGGCACCATGATCGACACCTGGTCGACCGTCGGCTCCTGCGCCCAGATCGGCAAGAACTGCCACATCTCCGGCGGCGTCGGCATCGGCGGCGTGCTCGAGCCGCTGCAGGCCGGGCCGGTGATCGTCGAGGACAATTGCTTCATCGGCGCCCGCTCCGAAGTGGCCGAGGGCGTGATCGTGCGTCAAGGCGCGGTGCTGTCGATGGGCGTGTTCATCGGCGCCTCGACCCGGATCGTCGACCGCGAAACCGGCGCGGTAACGCAGGGCGAGGTGCCGCCCTATTCGGTGGTGGTGCCCGGCACGCTGCCGGGCGAGCCGCGCGGCGGCAAGCCCGTGCCCAATCTTTACTGTGCCGTCATCGTCAAGCGCGTCGACGAGAAAACCCGCGCCAAGACCAGCATCAACGAATTACTGCGCGATTGATCCTTTCGGTACGGTTATGGATTGGCGGTATCTGCTCGACGCTTTTCACGGCCGCATCGGCCGCAAGACGTTTTGGATCGCGCTCGGCGCGGTGCTCGCCGCCAACGTGGCGGCGTGCTACGTCGCCCAGCAGATCGGCGGCGACAAGCTCAACGCCGTCGTCGATCTCGTCTTCACCTATCCGGAATTCGCCATCGCGGTGAAGCGCG
>JASHWN010000357.1 GCA_030044035.1 Xanthobacteraceae bacterium | reverse complement strand
CGGAATATATTAATCCATGGCCGACCTGCGGACGCTGTCGATCTTCGTGAAAGTGGCCGAGCGCAAGAGCTTCGTGCGCGCCGCCGCCGATCTCGGCATCACCCAGTCGGGTGTGAGCAACGCCGTCAAACGGCTCGAGGAGCAGACCGGCACGCGGCTGTTTGCGCGCACCACGCGCCGCGTCAGCCTGACCGAGGACGGCACTGCTTTTTTCGAGCGCTGCAGGCAGGCGCTGGCCGATATCGAAGAGGCGGAGCTTGTGCTCAGCGAGGCGCGGCTCAAACCGTCGGGCAATCTGCGCGTCGACATGTCGGTCGCGTTCGGTCGGCTGAAAATCGTGCCGCAGCTTCGCGCATTTCAGGCCGAGTACCCGGACGTGCGGCTGAGCCTCACCTTCACGGACCGCTACATCGACCTGATCGAGGAAGGCGTCGACGTGGCGGTGCGCTTGGGCGTGCTGCAAGACTCCAGCCTGATCGCCCGCCGCCTGACCACAGCGCAGTACCGGCTCGTCGCCACCCCGGGCTATTTCGCCGAGCACGGCCGGCCAAAATCGCTCGACGACCTGGCCAAGCACAATTGCCTGGCATTCACCGCGCGCGACACGCGGCTCACCAGGGACTGGCGTTTTCTGGTCGGCGGCAGCGAAACCACGTTGACGCCACGCGGCAAGATGAGTTTCAGCGACGGCGGTGCGCTGTGCGAGGCGGCCTGCGCCGGCTATGGGCTGGCCCAGATACACGACTACTATCTGGACACCGAAATCGCGCGCGGCAAACTCGTGCCAGTCCTCGACAGGCTCAAACCGAATCCCAATCCGATCTGGCTGGTCTACCCGCCGACGCGGCATCTGACGCCGAAGGTGCGCGCCTTCGCCGACTTTATGACGGCGCAATTCCGCTCGGCGCGGCCATCAAGGGCGGATATCGAATAAAGCGCGCATCGAAGCCAGGGCGACGTCCGCTGCCTTGTACGCTCGGCACAAAGGTCACTTCGCGGCGCCGCGCCGCGGCGGCGGCGCGGTCCAGCGTTCCGCTGCGGCATCGTCAACCGACTTGGCCTCGACCCACGTCGTTCCGTCGGCCGCCTCGACCTGCTTCCAGAACGGCGCCCGGGTTTTCAGGTAGTCCATCAGAAATTCGGCGGCGGCGAACGCCGCTTGGCGGTGGCTTGACGCCGTCGCCACCAGCACGATGTCCTCGCCGGGCTTAATGCGGCCGTAGCGGTGAGTGACCAGTGCGCCAAGGAGCGGCCAGCGCGCGTATGCCTCTTCGACGTGGCGGGCAATCTCGGCCTCGGCCATGCCCGAATAATGTTCGAGGTTGAGCGCCGCGATCGGCGCACCGTTCTCGTCGGCGCGACAGATCCCCGTAAAGGTCACCACGGCGCCGATGTCGTTGCGCGCGGCGACGAGCTTTGCCACTTCGGCGGCAATCGCGATCGGCTCGCGCTGCAGGCGGATGATCGCACGCACTGGACCCCCGCCGGCGCGGGAATGAACGGACACCGGCCTATCCTCCCGTCATCGGCGGAAAAAACGCGATCTCGCCGGCGCCCTCGATCCTAGCCTCTGCGCGGACGTGATTGCGGTCGATCGCGGCGCGGATCACCTTCGGGTTTTCGAAGGCGTAGGCGTACGCCTCGCCCCGGCCAGCGAGCCACGCCATCAGTTCGGCGATGGTGGCAATGCCGGCCGGCGCCTCGATCTCCTCCTCGGCCTTGCCGACACGCTCGCGCACCCAGGCGAAATAGCGCACCTTGATTTTTTTTGTTGGTCCCGCCGATCCGGTGGTCACGCACTGTCCTCGGTGAGATGGCGCAAGCCGGCCTGCAGGTAATCCCATCCGGTGTAGAGCGTCAGCAGCGCCGAAAGCCACAACAGCGTGATGCCGACCTTGGTGACGCCCGGCACCACCGCGTCGCCGGCCTCGCCGGCAATCAGGAAGCCGACGGCGACGAGCTGCAAGGTCGTCTTCCATTTGGCAAGCCGCGTCACCGGCACGCTCACCCGCAGCTCGGCGAGATATTCGCGCAGGCCCGAGACCAGAATCTCGCGGCACAGGATGATCACCGCGGCGCACAGCGCCCAGCCGTGAATGGTGCTCTCGGCCGCCAGCATCAACAGACAGGACGCCACCAGAAGCTTGTCGGCGATCGGGTCGAGCATGCGGCCGAGCGAGGATTGCTGGGCCCAGATGCGGGCGAAATAGCCGTCGAGGAAATCCGAGATGGCGGCGGCGATGAACACCGCGAGCGCCACCCAGCGCAGCCACAATCCGCCGTGCAGGATGTTCTGGTAGAACATGCAGCCGACCACGACCGGGACCGCGACGATGCGGCCGTAGGTCAGGACGTTGGGCAGCGCCAGCGGATGGACGCGCAAGCGGCCCGAGGTCGTGGTGGTGGTCGAATTCATGGCCCTAAGATAGCGCCGCGGCGGGGCAACCGACAGGGCTTCGCCGCGATATCCTCCAAGTTAACCGGCTCCGCCGTGGAAAAACGCGTAGATCCGCCGCGCCGTCTCGGCGCTGATGCCGTCGACCTGCATCAGGTCGGCCACCGCGGCGCGCTCGATCGCCTTGAGCGTGCCGAAGTGATGCAGCAGCGCGCGCTTGCGGCTTGGTCCGATGCCGGGGATCTCCTGCAGGCCGCCTTCGCGCAAATCGCGCTTGCGCCGGGCGCGGTGCGAGCCGACCGCAAAGCGGTGCGCC
>JASHWN010000356.1 GCA_030044035.1 Xanthobacteraceae bacterium | reverse complement strand
TGTGGTTGGTCAGGCCGAACAACGCCGAGATCGAGCCGAAGGTGAGCCCGGTCGACATCATCAGCGTGGTGTACATGCCCTCGCGCGGCACGAAGCTGAAATAGCGCGTCAACGGCAGGATGCCGCAAAATTTTGTCGCCATTTTCATCGCCAGAAATAGTCCGATCAATCCGGCGCCGGCAATGAGCGCGTGGGCCTCGATCAGCGAGCCGGCTTTCAGAAAGTAGAACGGCGTGAGAAAGGCGAAGCAGATGGCGCGCAGGCGCAGCTGCAGCTCGCGGTTGGCGAGGAAGAACGGCGCCAGCGCCATGCCGACCAGATAGGCCGGCAGCACGGCTTCGCTCTTGCCCAGATTGGCGAGGCCGCCGAGCGCAAACAGCACCAGAAACAGAAATTTTATCTCCGGCTCGCTGGCCCGGCCGCCGATCTTGCCAAACAGCCACGGCACCACGAACGGCAGCGCCGCCACCACGGCGATGGTCGCCACGGCGAACAGCACCAGGTACAGATTGTAATTGGCAAACACCAGGCCGAGCGCCAGCACCGTGCCGATGTCGTTGATGAAGCAGGCGGCAAGGATGATCTTGCCGAGCTCGGTGCGGTTATAGCCGGTCTCGACCATAACGGCGTAGACCACCGCGACCGAAGTCGTCGACAGCGCGATGCCGGCGATCTGCGCCTGCGGCCATGGCCAGCCGAGCCCGTAGTGCGCCAGCAGCAGGCAGCCGATATAGGGGGCGAAAAAACCCATCAGGCCGATGGTCACGCTGGCGCCGAAGTGCTTCTTGACCACGGCGGGATCGATGTCGGTGCCGGCGAGGAACGTCAGCACCACCGCGCCGACGCCGGCGATGTAATTGATCCACGGCGTCAGCGGCAGCCCGATCGTGTTGCCGGCGAAGGCGCCGACCACGATCTCGAACAAAGCCGCCGAGATGGTGATGTAGAGTGAGCCCATCGCCGCGGCGAGCGCCAGCACCATCCACAGCGCCGACTGAAACCAGACGTTCTCCATTGTGCTCATCCTTCTTGCTGGCGAGCGGGCGCAAAAAACACAAAAAAACCCGCCCGGCGGCGGGTCGCGAAAAACCCCACCGCTATGGTCTAGCGGCAGGGGTCATCAGCTCGGACGAGCGGTTTCGGGGAACCCCATCCCCGTCTATCGTCGATACCGCCTCATATACGCGATTCGGCGGGTGTTGCAATGGTCGTCGGGCAAACGAAAACGGCGCGGCCGTGCGGCCGCGCCGTTTGCTGACGTGACGAAGCTTCTATTGAAACAGCTTCATCGCATTGATGAGCGTCTGAACGACGCCCAACGTGAGCGGGATGCCGACCCACGCCCAGGCGAGCGCGAGCTGCCAAGCCTTGGTGCCTTGTTGATTCTGGTTCGCCATGTTGCTTTCTCCCTACGCTCCGGCCGGCTCGCCCGCGGCGCCGACCGCCAATTGCGCCATTTCGGCTTCGTGATCCGACTGCATGTGGAAGCGGTGATGGACGGCTTTCACCAGTAGATTGCAGATGAAGCCGATCACCAAAAGGCCGGCCATGATGTACATTGTCACGTTGTAGGCCTGCGCCTTCGGCACGCCGTGGGTGACGTTGTACTCGCGGATGTAGTTGACCAGCACCGGACCGAAAATGCCGGCCATCGACCAGGCGGTCAGCAGCAGGCCGTGGATGGCGCCGACATAGCGGGTGCCGAACATGTCTTTCAGATACGCCGGCACGGTGGCGAAGCCGCCGCCATACATGCTGATGATGACGAGGAAGCAGCAGACGAATGCCTCGACGCTGCCGATCTTGCCGGTATAAGGCACGGTGCAGTACAGCAGGAAGCCGAGCACCATGAACACGAAGTATGTGTTCTTACGGCCGATATAGTCCGACGTGGAGGCCCAGAAGAAGCGGCCGCCCATGTTGAACAGGCTCATCAGGCCGACGAAGCCCGCAGCGGCGACGACCGATACTTTGCCCGGGAACATTTCCTGGCTCATCGCCGAGGCTTGGCCGAGCACGCCGATGCCGGCGGTCACGTTGAGGCAGAGCACCCACCAGATCAGCCAGAACTGCGGCGTCTTGAGCGCGTCGTAAACGAAGACGTCGTTCTTGGTGATCAACTTGGAGGTCTCGGCCGGCGGCGTATAGCCGGCCGGTTTCCAGCCCGGCGCCGGCACCCGCACAATGATCGAACCGACCACCATGAAGATGAAATAGACGATGCCCATCACGATGAAGGTCTCGGCGACGCCGACGTGGGTCGGTGTCGAGAACTTGCTCATCAGCCAGACTGAAAGCGGCGAGGCGATGAACGCGCCGCCGCCGAATCCCATGATGGCCATGCCTGTCGCCATTCCCGGCCGGTCAGGAAACCACCTGATCAGCGTCGAGACCGGCGAGATATAGCCGATGCCGAGCGCGATGCCGCCGATCACGCCGTAGCCGATGTAGATGACCCACAAATTGTGAATGTAGACGCCGATCGCGGAGATGAAAAAGCCGCCGGCCCAGCACAGGGCCGCCGTGAACATGGCGCGACGCGGCCCGCCTTCCTCGACCCAGCGTCCGAATATCGCAGACGACACGCCGAGAAAGAAAATCGCGAGCGAGAAGATCCAGCCGAGCTCCGGAAGATTCCAGTCGCTCGGCGCCGATTTCGAAATGCCGATCAGCTTGGTCATCGGCAGATTGAATACGCTGAACGCGTATGCCTGGCCGATGCACAGATGCACACACAGTGCGGCCGGCGGGACCATCCACCGGCTGAAGCCAGGCTGGGCAATGGTGTGGCTGCGATCGAGAAAGCTCATTGCGCGGTTCTCCCCTGTCCCCGAGTGAAGGTTTTGTTTTAGGTTTGCCGTTCGAGAGATTTTTATGCAAGGCAGCAAAATGCACAAGTGCGGCGAGCCAATTTTAGAATCAAATAAAACAATTCCCCATGATCAAATAGAAAAAGCGAATGACGCCATAGCAAACGGCTATATAGCCATTTGCTATGGGGTTTCGTCTGATCAGCAGCGCGTCGGCCACGCAGAAATTTTTTGGTTGCTGTTAGAGACCGGCACGGACTGGTGGCCGCGCGGCTTGTGCTGTCAGAAAATCTTCGTTCAATCCGCCAGCGAAGGCGCGACGCGGCGGACTTCGGCGACGAGCGCAGCGGTCAGCGGCGTCATCGGCTCGCGCGCCGGCACCACGAGCCCGATTGCGTGACTTGCCTCCGGCGCGACGATCGGAATCGCCCGCAGCACATCGGTGAGACCGAGTGTCGCAGCAAGCTGTGCCGGCATGATGCTGGCCCATCG
>JASHWN010000355.1 GCA_030044035.1 Xanthobacteraceae bacterium | reverse complement strand
CCGCCAGGGCGACTTCGCCATTGCGGGCGCCGCGGCGCTGCTCGACGTCGGCGCCGACAACGTGGTGCGGCGCGCGGCGCTGACGCTGTTCGGTGTTGCGACTGCGCCGCTGCGAGTCGAAGCCGCCGAGGCGCGGCTTGCCGGCAAACCGCTCGATACCGCCGCGATCCGGGCCGCCGCCGCGGCCGCATGGCTGGTCGAGCCGATTTCCGATATCCACGCCGGCGGCGACTACCGCCGGCATCTGGCGCAAGTGCTGAGCGCACGCGCGCTCAACGACGCGGCGCGGCGCGCCGGCGTCGAAGCGTGAGTCTTGGCGTATGGGCAAACAGGCGACGCGCGTCATCGTCAACGGTAAATCCTACGCGCGCGTCGTCGATGCGCGGCTGACGCTTGCTGATTTTCTGCGCCACGAGCTCAATCTTACCGGCACGCATCTCGGCTGCGAGCACGGCGTGTGCGGTGCCTGTACGGTGCTGGTCGACGGCCGCACGGCGCGGTCGTGCCTGATGTTCGCCGTGCAGGCCAATGGCTGCAAAGTGACGACCGTCGAAGGTTTGGCGCCCGAGGGCGAGCTTTCGGTGCTGCAGCAGGCCTTCATCGATAATCACGGCCTGCAATGCGGCTTCTGCACGCCCGGCATGCTGATGACCTTGACCGAGCTGTTGCGCGACACACCGGCGCCGAGCGAGCAAGAGGTGCGCGAGGCGCTCACCGGCAATCTGTGCCGCTGCACCGGCTATGCCGGCATCGTCGCCGCGGCGCTCGACGCCGCGCAGCGGCTGCGCGGCGCCGCCGCCAAGCCCGGAGCGCCGTGATGGGCGCCAAGCATTTCGGCGCGCGCGTGACGCGGCTCGAGGACCCGGCGCTGCTTGCCGGGCGCGGCCGCTTCGTCGACGACGTGAAGCTGCCCGGCCTCCTGCACGCTTGTTTCGTGCGCTCGCCGCATGCGCACGCAAAGCTTCGCGGCTGCGACGCCCGTGCCGCTCTCATCATGCCCGGCGTCCACGCGGTGCTCACTGCCGACGATTTGCTGGAGCCGATGCGCGAGGCGCCGCTGCCGCTGCTGCTGCCCAATCCGGCGCTGAATGCGGCGCGGACCCAGACCGCACTGGCGCGCGACGAGGTCTGCTATGTCGGCCAAGCCGTCGCGGTGGTGATCGCCGATACGCGCTACATCGCCGAAGACGCCGCCGCCGCCGTGATTGTGCACTACGAGGTGCTGCCCGCGGTTGCCGACTGCCGCGTCGCCGCCGAAGACGGTGGGACGTGCGCGCACGGCGATCTGACGACCAACGTCGCCTCGACGTTTCGCCTCGCCTATGGCGACACCGATGCCGCATTTGCCGACGCCGCGCACGTCTTCCGCGAAGAGCTGTGGCAGCACCGCGGCGGCGGCATGGCGATCGAGACCCGCGCGGTTCTGGCGCACCATGAGCCGGTCTCCGATCTGCTCACCGTCTGGTCGGGCACGCAGACCCCGCATATCGGCCGCCGCATGCTGGCCGACCTCACCGGCCGCGACCTGCAATCGATCCGCATAATCGCGCCGGACGTCGGCGGCGGTTTCGGACCGAAGGCGATCTTCTATCCGGAAGAGGCGGTGATCCCGGCGGCGGCGCTCAAGCTCGGCCGCCCGGTCAAATGGATCGAGGACCGGCGCGAACATTTTTTGTGCGCGACCCAGGAACGCGATCAATATTGGGACGTCGCCATCGCGGTCGACGACGCTGCCAAAATACTCGGCGTGCGCGGCCGCATGGTGCACGACACCGGCGCCTATGTGCCGTGGGGCATCGTCATGCCCTATATCGCCGCCTCGACGGTGCCGGGACCTTACGTGGTGCCCTCGTATCAGCTCGAGACCGTGGTGGTGCTGACCAACAAGGTGGCGACCACGCCGGTGCGCGGCGCCGGCCGGCCGCAGGCGGTATTCGCCATGGAGCGGCTGCTCGACCGCGTCGCCCATGAACTGAAAATCGACCGCGTCGAAGTGCGCCGCCGCAATCTGATAACGGCAGAGCAAATGCCCTACGAGGTCGGGCTGACGTTCCGCGACGGCAAGCCGCTGGTCTACGACAGCGGCGATTATCCGCGCGGCCAGGACAAGGCGCTGGCGCTCGCCGAATACGACGATTTTCGCGAGCGGCAGAAGGCGGCGCTGGCGCAGGGCCGCTTCATCGGCATTGGGCTTGCCAATTACGTCGAGGGCACCGGGCTCGGACCGTTCGAAGGCGTCACCATCCGCGTGCTGCCGAGCGGCCAGGTCGCAGTCGCGACCGGCGCCACCAGCCAGGGCCAGGGTACGCGCACCACGCTCTCACAGATCGTCGCCGAACAGGTTGGCTGCCGCCTCGACGACGTGGTCATGACCGTCGGCGACACCGCCGCGATTTCCCAGGGCGTCGGCGCCTTTGCGAGCCGCCAGGCGGTCAACGCCGGCTCCTCGGCGCAAATCGCCGGGCAGGCGGTGCGCCAGCAACTCATCGCGCTCGCCGCGCGTGCGCTCGGCGCGGAGGAAACCGACATCGATCTCGACGACGGCATGGCGACCGCCCAGCG
>JASHWN010000354.1 GCA_030044035.1 Xanthobacteraceae bacterium | reverse complement strand
TGCCGTGCGGCTCGACGGCGACGTGCGGATTGAGCCGGCGGATGGTCGCCGCGGCGCTGTCGACTTTCGGCATGCCGAGGTCGGGCGTTTCGTGGATCACCTGCCGCTGCAAATTCGACAGCGTCACCACGTCGTCGTCGATGATGCCGAGCGTGCCGACGCCGGCGGCGGCGAGATAGAGCAGCACCGGCGCGCCCAGCCCGCCGGCGCCGATCACCAAGACGCGCGCGCGGTTGAGCGCGGCCTGGCCGGGCCCACCGACCTCGTGCAGCACGATATGCCGCGCATAGCGTTCAAGTTCTTCGGCGCTGAGCATGGCGCACCTGTCGGGCCACCGAACGCCCGATGGGCGGGCCCGTCAAGCGGCCTTAGCCAAATTGCGCCGGCGGCTTGTTCGGCTATCCTTCGATCACGCGCCGGGTGCCGGGATGAACACGAAGGTGACGGCCATCATCGTCGCTGTTGCGTTGGCGGGCGCGCCGGCGGCGCAGGCGCGTCCGGTCAAGGGCCACAAGCAGAGCGGCCAAGCGGCCACAAGCATGGCCGGCAAAGCAGCTTCGGAAAAACCGGGCGGCAAGGTTTCAGCGGCGATCGCCAACGCTTACGCGGCGTTGCCGGCTGCCGAACGGCTGGCCATCCAGGCCAATCTGGCGTGGATCGGCGAATATGAAGGTCTGCCGAGCGGCGACATCGACGACCGGACCGTCGAGGCGGTGAAGCTTTATCAGAAAGGCCACGCCGCCAAGGACACCGGCATTCTCGACGACGAGCAGCGCGCGCGGCTTGCCAGTGCCGCGGCCGAACCGCAGCAGGCGGTCGGCTGGCGCCTGATCGACGATGCGGCGACCGGCGCGCGCTTCGGCTTGCCGGAAAAACTCGTAGCGCCGGCCGGCGCCGCGCTGACCGGCGGCCGCTGGAGTTCGGGGCGCGGCCAGATTGTGATCGAAACGTTTCGCTTGAGCGAGGCGTCGCTGCCGGCTTTGTTCGAGGAGGAAAAGAAGACGCCGAAGACGCGGCACGCCGAGGCGAGCGCGCTCAAGCCGGATTCGTTCGTCATTGCCGGCACCCAGGGGCTCAAGAACGTCGTGGTCCGCGCCGACTTGAGCGGCAGCGAAATTCGCGGCATCACCGTTCTGTACGATCAGGCCAATAAGGGCGTGATGATACCGGCCGCGATCGCCATCGCCGACTCGTTCCAAGGTTTTCCGGACCCGAATGCCGGCCCGCCGCCGGGTCAGCGGGCCGCGGTCGCGTACGGCACCGCGATCGTGGCCGATCGCAGCGGCGCGCTCATCACGCCGCGCGAAATCGCATCCGACTGCGAGAGCGTGACCGTGGCGGGCTTCGGCAATGCGGTGCGGATTGCGGAGGACAGCACCAACGACCTGGCGCTGCTCCGGCTTTACGGCGCCCAAAATCTGGTGCCGGCGCCGCTCGCCGGCGAGGCGGCGCAAGGCGACGCGCTCGCGCTGATCGGCATCGCCGCTCCGCCGGCGCAGCATGGCGGCAACGCGGTGACGCATACGGCGGCGCATCGCGACGGCGAAGGCGTCGAACCGATACCAGCGCCGGGCTTTTCCGGCGCCGCGGCGATCGATGCGCAGGGCAACTTTGCTGGCGTCGTCGAACTGAAATTGCAGGACGTCGCCGGCGCGGCGGCGTCCGGCCGTCAGGCCGTGCTCATCCCAGCCGCCGCAGTGCGCGCGTTTCTGTCGGCGCACGGCGTTATGCCGGTCGGCGCTCCCGGCACGATGGATCAATCCGTCGTGCGGGTGATCTGCGTGAGAAAGTAAACCCGTCACCCTGAGGTGCTCGGCGCGAAGCGCCGAGCCTCGAAGGGCGACGGCCCGAACGCCTCGGCCGTATCCTTCGAGGCTCGCTTCGCTCGCGCCTCAGGATGACGGTAAACATTAAGCGGCGCAGTCTTATTTATTCTCGAACTTCGCCGCCCGCTTCTCCACAAACGCGGTCATGCCCTCTTTCTGGTCGTGGGTCGCGAACAGCGCATGAAAAATCCGCCGCTCGAAGCGGATGCCTTCGGCGAGCGAGGTTTCGAAGGCGCGATTGACAGCTTCTTTTGCCGCCAGCACCGACGGCAACGACATGGCGGCGATGGTTTCGGCGACCTTGAGCGCCTCCTCGAGTAGGTTCGCCAGCGGCACGACGCGGGCGACGAGGCCGCAGCGCTCGGCTTCGGCGGCGTCCATCATGCGGCCGGTGAGGATCAGATCCATCGCCTTGGCCTTGCCGACGGCGTGAGTGAGCCGCTGCGTGCCGCCGATGCCCGGAATGATGCCGAGCTTGATTTCCGGCTGGCCGAATTTGGCGTTGTCGGCGGCGATGATGATGTCGCATTGCTGCGCCAGTTCGCAGCCGCCGCCGAGCGCAAAGCCGGCGACCGCGGCGACGACCGGCTTGCGCGCCGCCGCCACGCGGTGCCACGCCGCGGTGAAGTCGGCGAAGAACACCTCGGTGAACGTCTTGTCGGCCATCTCCTTGATGTCGGCGCCGGCGGCAAACGCTTTGTCGGAGCCGGTGATGACCATGCAGCCGATCGCCTCGTCCGCTTCGAAGGCATCGACCGCCGCTGCCAGCTCGCGCATCAGCGCGCCGTTGAGCGCATTGAGCGCGGCCGGCCGGTTGAGCCGGATCAAGCCGACGCGGCCGCGCCTCTCGACGATGATGTGCTCGGTGCTCATGGCTCGACTCCGCAGCTTGCTTGCCGGTGCATGATCCTCGTCACTTCTGACACGCCGGACAATAAAACGTCGAGCGGCCGTTCTGCACGATGCGCTTGACGGTGCCGCTGCAGCCCGGCGTGCGGCACGGCTCGCCTTCGCGGTCGTAGACGCGGAAGTGATGCTGGAACATGCCGAGCCCGCCGTCGGTCAGCTTGTGGTCGCGCAGCGACGAGCCGCCGTCCTTGATGGCGTCGTTGAGCACGTGCTTGATCGCCTCGACCAAGTGCTCGGCGCGTTCGTTCGGCGCGCCGCCACGCGTGGCGATGGTCGAGGCGAGGCGCTTGGGCGACAAGAGCGCGCGGTGCAGCGCTTCGCAGACATAAATGTTGCCGAGCCCGGCGACGACGCGCTGATCGAGCAGCGCCGCCTTCAGGCTCGTCTTCTTGCCCCGGCAGGCGCGCGCCAGCATGGCGGCGTCGAATTCATTGCCGAGCGGCTCGGGGCCGAGCCCGCGCAGCAGCGGCTCGGCGTCGAGATTTTGCCGCGGCACGATCTTCATCGAACCGAAGCGGCGCGGATCGTTGAAGGTCACGATCGCGCCCGAGCTCATGTGAAACACCACGTGGTCGTGCGTCGTGTGCTGGGCGCGCGCGTGATAATAGCGGCCGAGCGCCGCCGCGCCGCTTGCTTTTTGCTTTTGGCGAAACACATGAAACGAGCCGGACATGCCGAGATGCATGATCAGCACGTCGCCCGACGACAGGTCGGCCAGCAGATATTTGGCGCGCCGGCCCATGCCGGTGACGGTGCGGCCTTCCAGCCGCTTGACGAAATCCTTGGCCAGCGGCCAGCGCAGGTCGCCGCGGTGCACGTCGACTTTGGCAAAACGCGCGCCTTCCATCGCCGGCTGCAAGCCGCGGCGCACGGTTTCGACTTCAGGCAGTTCGGGCATCGCGCAACAATCCGGCTGCGGCGGCAGCAAATAGGGTTAACGCCGACACATTTAACGCCGACACATAGCGTCGTCGGCGCCGCCGCGCTATCCTTATGAGCGGAAGGCAGCCATGGCAGACACCGCTCATTTCGGCGCCCGGCAGGTGCCGCTTGGCGACAAGCAGGCGCTGGTCGACGACGTGTTCCGCAGCGTGGCGCGGCGCTACGACCTGATGAACGATCTGATGTCGTTCGGGCTGCACCGCGCCTGGAAGGACGCGCTGGTCACCGCGATCGATCCGCCCCGGCGCGGGCCGTTCACGTATCTCGATATCGCCGGCGGCACCGGCGACGTGGCTTTGCGCGTACTTGCGGCCGGCGGCGAAGCCACGCGCGTCACCGTCTGCGACATCAACCCCGACATGCTGGCGATCGGCCGCGAGCGCGCCGCCGCCAAAGGGCTCGGCGACGCGCTCACCTTCATCGAGGCCAATGCCGAGGCGCTGCCGTTTTCCGAAAGGAGCTTCGATGCCGCCTCGATCGCGTTCGGTATCCGCAACGTCACGCGCATCGAAACCGCGCTGGCCGAAGCGTTTCGCGTGCTGAAAATCGGCGGCAAATTTCTCTGCCTCGAATTCTCCGCCGTCGACGTGCCGGGCCTCGACCGGCTGTACGAGTTCTATTCCTTCAACGTCATCCCGGCGCTCGGCCGCGTCGTCGCCGGCGACGCGCAATCGTATCGCTATCTCGTCGAATCGATCCGCCGCTTCCCCAATCCGCAAGCCTTCGCGGCCATGCTGCGCGCCGCCGGCTTTGCCCGGGTGACGCACAAAACCATGAGCGGCGGCATCGTGGCGCTGCATTCCGGCTGGCGCTTGTGATCAGCGGCCCTGCGCATCTGGTCCGGCTTACGCGCGCCGGCTTCGTGCTGGCCCGCGAGGGCGTTTTCAGCCTGATCGATCCGGCGCTGGTGCCGGGCCCGG
>JASHWN010000039.1 GCA_030044035.1 Xanthobacteraceae bacterium | reverse complement strand
TAGGCACTTTGGCGGCAAGTGCCGAACGACCAACAGCTAACCGCAGATGCAGTAACGTCCGCGCTTTACGGGCGCGGGTTGTTGCGGCTCGAGCGTTGCTTCGGTCAGGTCACTGCTGCCGCGCAGCTTTGCCTCCCGTTCGTCAGCGCTCTTGTCCCAGCCTATGGCCATCAGTTCCAAGGCCCGCTTGTCGGTTGGCTTGGTGAGCGTTGCTGCGAGCCGTCTACTTTCCTCGGCAAAGCGTCGATATTCGGCCACCCAGCGCATAGCTGTCCCCCCGCCGCGCAAACGCTACGCAGCGCAATCGAGCTAAGCTTTATGAGTTCCCCCGTACGCACGCAGCATCACCAGACACTGTGTCAACTCAATGTCCCTCCCGCGTCAGCAGTGGGCGTTATGAACACCCTCGTGCGACGCCGGATTATCGCCCGATTGCCGAGGCGATCCGCTGCTGCGCACGAAAAGGCTTTTCCGAGAATGCTCTAGAGCTCACCGTGCGCCGCCAGGGCTTTGATGCGGTCGGCGGTGCGGCAGGTGATCGCCTGAATGGTGAGCGAGGGATTGACGCCGTCCACGGTCGGAAACACCAAGCCATCGCAAATCCACAGGTTCGGTATGTCCAGGAGCGGCAATCGGCGTTGACGACGCTTGCTTGCGGATCGTCGCCCATGCGCGCGGTGCCGTTGAGATGGCAGGTGTCGTCGGTTTCGTCCCAGATTTCGGTGGCGCCGGCCGCCTCCAGCGCTTGTCGCATGAAGGCGAGCAAACGGCCGATAGGCGGCTGTCGTTGTCGCAATACGAATAGGTGACGCGCGGGATCGGCAGACCGTATTGCCGTTCGGCGCTTTGCTGCGGAAGTTCACATCGACCAAGCCTGGAGCAGGTCATGACAAGAGTCAAAACCTTCAAAATCGGCGACCACGTCAGCTGGAATTCCGAAGCCGGGCGGGTCAGCGGCAGGATCGTGCGGGTGCACACCGAAGACATCGACTACGAAGGCTACACCCATCACGCCAGCAAGGATGACCCGCAATACGCGATCAAGAGCGACAAGACAGACCACGTCGCGCTACACAAGGGCCGCGCCTTGCGCCGGCTCGGCCGCTGAGGTCCGGTCGTCGTCCCCTTCGATCAGCGGATTTTCCCGGTGGACCTTGCCGCCGCCCTCGCCGAAGCGCTGCTCGCTGCCCGCTCGGACGCCATCATCGCCGCCGACCGCGACGGCGTCATCCGGTTCTGGAACCCGGGTGCGGAGCGGCTGTTCGGCCATTCGTCCGATGAGGCGCTCGGCCGTTCGCTCGACTTGATCATTCCCGAGCGGCTGCGCGAGCGGCATTGGCAGGGCTATGGCCGGGTCATGGCGACCGGGCAGAGCCGCTACGGCGAGAGCGACCTGCTCGCGGTGCCGGCGCTGCGCAAGGACGGCACCACCATCTCGGTCGAATTCACCATCATGCCGCTACGCGACGAAGCCGGCCGATTGATCGCGCTGGCCGCGCTCTTGCGCGACGTGACCAAGCGATTTGAGGAGACGCGCGCGCTCAAGCGCAGGCTCGCCGAGGCGACCAAACCTGCGACCTGAACCGGCCTGTCTTCCGGCTTTGCCCGCTACACGACATAAGACATAAGACATAAGACATGAGACATGAGACATGCCGCGAGAGACAGGCCGCGCCCATGCGGGCAACGCGCCCCGGTCTGCTGCGTTGATATTTGGCAAAAGAGGCGAGGAAAAAATATTTCAGAGATCAGCAGGCTGAGGAGGAAAGGTCATCCGTGATATCGGCGGCGCGTAATTTGAAATTTTGCAAACGGCAGACAAAGCGCGCGGCAGCGGCTCCAACGTTGCATCGACGACAATCGGTCGACATCCGCCGGAACCCCTGTTCCGTTTTCGGCGTTGTTTGGTTAGGAAGGTGTTACCGTGTTCGTTCGAGTTTGTCGGCGATATTCCCGCGCTTTGGCTCATTGGTTGCTGGACCGAAGCATGGCCGTGTTGTGGGCCTACCTCATCTATCGGCGTAATCAATTCAGACCGGGACGGACTTCGCATTCACGTTAGGCGGACGCCCGTTTAAACCGCCGTGGGGCGTTGTTGGCCTGATCCTACAACCGCCGCACCGGCGGGCAGACTCGATTCCATTGCCGTTCGTGTCTATGTGTCGGCCATGGTCGAGTGGCGTTCTGGCCGGACAGGTCGCGTAGTAAAGCCTGCGGAGACAAAAGCTGGCGCGTCGCCGCGGCAGCCCGAGCAACAAGATCGCCCCAAGGCGGGCGGTGCCCCGATTGTCGTGTGCTGCCTGCACTGCCGGCACGAAGCGGTGCTGACCCCCGCCGAGCTGGTGGCGCACGGCGTGAAGCCGGATGCCCCGATCGCTGGCTTCGTCCGCCGCCTGCGTTGCACGCATTGCGGCAGCGGCAGCGTTCTGGCAAAGCGTGTCGCTAGGCCCGAGCCAAGGCTGCCGCGCCAGCGGCGCAGCGCGTGATCCGGCGCAAGAACCGAGAGACGGCATGGCTGCCCTGGCTCGGCTTGGCCCGCATGATGATGCTACGGTGGTCGGTTGCCGACGCACTGCCGCGGTTGCATGCTCCCGGCGCGGACACCGCCTCGGAGGACGACGATGCTGAGGGACGACAGGAGCGGTGACGGCGGCGGCGTTCCGGCCCGCAACGTGCTCGGCGAGCCGCTCGATCTCTGCTCGATGAGCCCGATGACCGGGTTTTACCGCGACGGCTGCTGCAATACCGGTCGCGAGGATTTCGGCAGCCATACGGTCTGCGCGGTCATGACCGCCGCTTTTCTCGAATTTTCCAAATCCCGCGGCAATGATCTGTCGACGCCGGTGCCGGAATTCGGCTTTCCCGGCCTGAAACCCGGCGATCGCTGGTGCCTGTGCGCGCCGCGCTGGCAGGAAGCCTTCGAGGCCGGCCAGGCGCCGCGGGTGGTGTTGCGCGCCACCCATGAAGGCGCCCTCGCCCACTGCGCACTCGCCGACCTCAAACGCTTCGCCGTAGATTTGGCGTAAACAAGCCGCTGCGTAGGCGGACAAAGACCAGCAGCACTTTGTGGAAAGCCTCTAAAAGCGCCGCGGCCGTCTTGTGAATGCCGCAAAGCAAAGCGAAAATCGCCGTGTTATCTCCAATCCCGATTTATTCAAAAGGGGGGAAATCATGAAGCTCAAGCTCGTTATCACGGCCGCTGTTCTGTCTGCACTGCCCGCATTGGCATTGGCGCAAGCACAGCAAGGCGGCGCGCCGAACGCACCGAAGCCCACCAAGGCCGACGCGCAGAAGGTCGTCGCGATCATCAAGGGCGACAAGGCCAAGACCCAGGCGTTCTGCCAATTGGGCGCGATCAACGATCAGATGGCCGAAGCCGATCAGAAAAAGGATGAGAAGAAGCTCGACGCGCTCGGCAAACAGGCCGACGCGTTGGCGCAAAAAATCGGCCCCGAATACGTCAGCCTGATGGACGGGCTCGACCAGGTCGACGAGAACTCGCAGGCCGGCAAGGACATCGCGGCGACGCTCGGCCAGCTCGACAGCGTCTGCGGCCACTAGTCGGGCCCAAAGCCGTAATTATTGATCCGATCTGTCATGGTCCGCGACCCGCCTTCGCTCGCTGTGCGAGCTACGGCGGGGTTTGAGTCCCGCCGAAGCGCGGAGCGCGTAGGCGGAAAGCGGACCATCCAGTAAACGGCCTTGCCACCGGTGATTACTGGATCATCCGCATGCGCGCATGCGCGGACGATGACGGGCGGTTGGTATTGCCCGAATTGCATGACACGCTGATCTTCCGAACCGTGGTAGCGTCGCTGCGCGCGGCGCGATAGATTGCGCGCCCGCGCCATCCGGCGCGCGTACAAAATCGGAGAGACGCGTAATGGAGCCGCTGCCCAAGGGCGCCAATTTCGTCCGTGCCAAGACCTTGTGGGAGATCGGATTGCACATCGCCGGCAACCCGGCGACGCGCTACGGCGGCAACCGCGACATGGTCATCACGGTGGGCAGCGGCTCCGGTCCGCGCTTTCGGCCGTGGCTGCGCATGGCGTCCGGCTCGGCGATCCTGGCCGAGGAAGTAGCGGCAGGCGGCGGCGTCGACCTCGCTTTCGTCAATCCGTCGGCGTTGCTGACGCAGGCCTACCGCGGCGTCGGCCTGTTCAAGAAGCCGCTGCCGCTGCGCATCGTCGCCTCGTATCCGAGCTGGGACCGCTTCGTCTTTGCCGTGCATCCGCGCGCCGGCATCCGCTCGCTCGCCGACATCAAGGCCAAGCGCTATCCGCTGCGCGTCTCGGTGCGCGAAGACCCGACGCATTCGACGCTGATCTTGATCGAGCAGGCGTTCGCGCTGCACGGCTTCACGCTCCACGACATCGAGTCATGGGGCGGCAAGCTCATCCTGTGCGGCGGTCCGTCCGACCTGCGCCGGCTCGAGCCTTTGGCGCGCGGCGAAATCGACGCCGTGTTCGACGAGGGCATCAAGGTATGGTTGGCCGAAGCGCTGGCGGCAGGGCTCGTGCCGATCGAGCTCAACGAGGACGAATTCGCCGCCATGGGCAAGCTCGGCTGGCGGCGCGTCGTGCTGCCGAAGGCCCGCTTTCCCAAGCTCGCCAAGGATGTCGACACGCTCGATTTTTCCGGCTGGCCGATCTACTGCAACGCCGCATTGCCCGACCAGACCGCCTACGACGTTTGCGCCGCGCTGGCCGCGCGCGAGGCCGAGATCCCATTCGAGAAAGGCAGCAACGGTTCGGCGCTGCTCATGGTCAGCGACACCGAGCTCACGCCCATGGACGTGCCGCTGCATCCAGGCTCGGCGCGCTGGCTTCGCCAACATAGTAAACGCTGAGGTAAATGCGCGGCGGACATAACGCGAACAAACAAGCAGTGGTGCGGC
>JASHWN010000353.1 GCA_030044035.1 Xanthobacteraceae bacterium | reverse complement strand
GCCAGCGATGCGCATAACGGCTATCTCAACCTGGCAGTGACGACCGGGCTGGTCGGCCTGGCGCTGACGCTGCGGTGGGTGCTGGCGCAGCCGTTCGCCGATTATTGGCGCGGGCGGGCGCTCGGTCCCGACCGGGCGCTGACCACGCTGTTCCTGCAAATCTGGCTGTTCACGCTGTGCCTCGGCAGCTTCGAATCCGTGTTCTTCTCCGGCGGCAGCGCGCTGTGGTCTTTGATGGTGATGGCAGTCGTTGGACTGCGCTTTCTGACGCTGGCGAGAAGCTTCGAGTGAGCGCATGTTGAAGTCATCCAACAGCCTCCTGGCGATCAACAATTACTATTATCCGCGCGGCGGCGCCGAGGTGCTGTTCCTCGAGCACAATCGGATGTTCGAGAACATCGGCTGGCAGGTCGTGCCGTTTGCGATGCGCCACCCGAAGAACTTGCCGACGCCGTGGTCGGAGTATTTCGCCGCCGAGATCGAATTCGGCGAAAACTACGGGCTTGCCGGCAAGCTCGTGCGCGCACCGCGCGTGGTCTATTCGCTGCAGGCGCGAAAGCGCATGCGCGATTTGCTGGACGTGGTGCGGCCCGACGTCGCGCACGCTCACAACGTCTATCATCATCTGTCGCCCTCGGTGCTGCCGCTGCTCAAAGAGCGCGGCATTCCGGTGCTGATGACCTTGCACGATCTGAAGCTGGCATGCCCCGCTTACACGATGATGTTGGGCGGGCAGCCGTGCGAACGCTGCCGCGGCGGCAAGCTCTACAACGTCGCGCTCAACCGCTGCATCAAGGGCTCGCTGGCGCTGTCGAGCCTGGTGATGGCCGAGGCCTACCTACATCGCGCGCTGCGCCTGTACGAGGCCAATGTCGACCGTTTCGTCGTGCCGAGCCGGTTTCTGCTGGACAAGCTTGTCGACTGGGGTTTTGCGCGCGAGCGCTTTGTCCACATTCCGAATTTCGTCGACCTCGAGCGGTTCAAGCCGGCCGGCGAGGTCGGTCGCCGCTTCGTCTATTGCGGCCGGCTCGATCCATTGAAGGGCGTCGAGACTTTGCTGCGCGCCGCCGCGGCGGCGCGGCAGCCGCTCACCATCGCCGGCAGCGGGCCGGACGAAGCGCGGCTGCGCGGCATCGCCGAGCAAACCGGAAGCGACGTGGTCTTTACCGGCCATCTCGGCAAAGACGCGCTGCTCGGTCTCATCCAGGGGGCGCGCGCCATCGTGGTGCCGTCCGAAGTGCCCGAGAATGCGCCGTTGGCGCTGCTCGAAGCCTATGCGGCCGGGCGGCCGGTCATCGGCGCCGCCAATGCCGGCATTCCCGAACTCATCCGCGAGGACGAGACCGGCGCGCTGTTTCCGACCGGAAACGTCGCGGCGCTTGCCGGCGCGCTTGCCCGTTTTGCGGCGCTGCCCGAGGGCCGCATCGCCGCGATGGGCGCGGCTGGGCGGGCGTGGGTGGAAAAAGACTTCAGCCCGTCGGTTTATCTGCAGCGCCAACTCGATCTCTACGATGCGGTTGGAGTGCGGGTGCGATGAACATGCTCGCCAAACCGAGCCGCCTCGACGGGCGACGCCGCGCGCTCCGCGTCACTATGCTCGGCATCCGCGGCTTTCCCGACGTGCAGGGCGGCGCCGAAAAACACGTCGAAAAATTATCCTGCGCGCTCACCATGCTGGGCTGCGAGGTCGAAGCGATTGTGCGCAGCGGTTACGTGCCGAAGACGCAGCAGCGCTGGCGCGGCATCACATTCACCCGATTATGGGCGCCGCGGATCAGCGGAGCCGAAGCCTTCGTCCATACGCTGCTTGGCGTGCTGCGCGCGGCCGTCGACCGTCCCGACATCCTCCATATCCACGCCATCGGCCCGGCGTTCTTCGTGCCGCTGGCGCGGGCGCTCGGCTTGCGGGTGATCGTCACCCATCACGTCCTGAATTACGAAAATGAAAAATGGGGGCCGCTGGCGCGCGGCGTTTTGCGCTTTGGCGAGCGAGCCGGCATGACGTTCGCCAACGGACGCATTGCCGTGTCGGAGGGGCTCGCCACGGAGATGGTTCGCAGCTATCGGGTGCCGGTCAGCGCAATACCGAATGGCATCGACAAGCCGCGCGTGATCGACTCGACCGGCACGCTGCAGGCGTTCGGGCTTACTCCCGGCCGCTACGCGCTGAGCGTCGCCAGAATCGACGAGCAGAAGCGGCAGCTGGATCTGATCGCCGCCTATGCGCGGCTCGACGCGCCGTCGTGGCGGCTCGCTTTGGTCGGCGGAGCGGATTATTCGACCGGCTACGCCAACGCCGTTGCGGAAGCCGCGCGCAGGACGCCCGGCGTCGTCATGCTCGGCCACCAGAGCGGCGACGCGCTCGCCGAACTCTATTCCCATGCCGGTATTTTCGTGCTGCCGTCGAGCCATGAAGGTCAGCCGATTGCGGTGCTCGAGGCCGCGAGCTACGGGCTTGCTTTGATCCTGAGCGACATTCCGGCGCATCGCGAACTGGCACTGCTTGGCGCGCGGCTGGTCGCGCTCGGCGATATCGCCGCTCTGGCGCATCAGCTCGAAACATTTTTTGCCGCGGCTGGGCCGGAACGAATGGCGGCGAGCGAACGTGATCGCCTCTTGGCCAAGCACGATTGGCTCAACATCGCGCAGCAGACGCTGGCGGTCTATTTCGACGCGCTGTCCAACGACGACGTTGCGGCCGTTCCGGCGGCAAGGATCAAGGAATTATCGTAAACGTCGCCGGTCGACTGCGACAACGCCGTCGTCAGGTAATAGGCGCCGATCGCAGCGAGCAGCGCGCTCGCGATCATCACGCTGGCATGCGAACCCGCAATGGCAGCGGCCGCGAGCGCGGTGCAGCCGCAAGCGATCAGGATCACGTCGCGCCAGGCCAGCGTATGCACACCGATCAATTGCCGGGCGCGCAGCGCGACGATCGGATTGACCAGCACGGCCGACAGGATCATGGCGGCCGGAATCGCGACCGGGCCGAGCCATGGCGCCAGCCCGAACGGACTCGTCATCAACACCGCAAACGAAGAGGCCGTTACCACCAGCGCGACGTTGGCCTGCCCGGCGATGATCAAGAGCCGGTCCGACGTGGCGTAGAACGCGGCGATGAATGAAGGGATCGCCAGCCAGATCAGCGGCGTGCGCGCATCCATGTAGTTGCCAAGGAGCGGCAACAAAATCGGCGCCATGAGCAGGACGCCGGCGATGGTAACCGCAACGGAGCCGATGGCGAGACGCCGGCACATGTCGAATTCGCGATGCAGGCCGATCTCGTCCTTGACTGCGAGCAACCTGCCGG
>JASHWN010000352.1 GCA_030044035.1 Xanthobacteraceae bacterium | reverse complement strand
GCACACGCATTTTTGGGCCCACGCACCAGCCGCCGGGCCGCCAGGTCAAATGCACCGCGGCCGCCCGAGCCCCCCGGAGCCTTTGCGGCTCATTGCGGCATGCATGTTGCATTGCAACAAAATTAGCCGCAAAGTGTTGGAGAGGCGCGGCTTGCGGCACCGATGCGCGACCAGACCCGACCGGAACGGCAAAAACCCTGGATCTTCCGCACCTATGCGGGGCATTCGACCGCGACGGCGTCGAACGCGCTCTACCGCAATAACTTGAGCAAAGGCCAGACCGGGCTTTCGGTGGCCTTCGATCTGCCAACCCAGACCGGCTACGACAGCGACCATCGGCTGGCGCAGGGCGAAGTCGGCAAGGTCAGCGTACCGATCAGCCATCTCGGCGACATGCGGGCGCTGTTCGAGCGCATTCCGCTTGGCGCCATGAACACCTCGATGACGATCAACGCTACGGCCGCCTGGCTGCTGGCGTTGTACGTCGCGCTCGCCGACGAGCAGGGCGTGGCGCGCAACGAGCTGCAAGGCACCACCCAGAACGACATCATCAAGGAATATCTGTCGCGCGGCACCTACGTGTTTCCGCCGGCGCCGTCGTTGCGGCTGACCAAGGACGTGATCCTGTTCACGACCAAAGAGATGCCGAAATGGAATCCGATCAACGTCTGCTCCTATCACCTGCAGGAAGCCGGCGCCACGCCGGTGCAGGAGCTGGCGTTCGCGCTCGCCACCGCGATCGCGGTGCTCGACGCGGTGCAGGCGTCCGGGCAATGCGCCGACGGCGAATTCGGCGAGGTGGTCGGGCGCATCTCGTTCTTCGTCAATGCCGGGCTGCGCTTCGTCACCGAGCTGTGCAAGATGCGCGCCTTCGCCGAATTGTGGGACGAGATCACAAGCGAGCGCTACGGCGTGCGCGAGTCAAAGCACCGGCTGTTCCGCTACGGCGTCCAGGTCAATTCGCTCGGGCTGACCGAGCAGCAGCCTGAGAACAACGTCGCCCGCATCCTCCTTGAAATGCTCGCGGTCACGCTGTCGAAGAAAGCGCGGGCGCGCGCCGTGCAGCTGCCGGCCTGGAACGAGGCGCTCGGCCTGCCGCGGCCGTGGGACCAGCAATGGTCGCTGCGCCTGCAGCAGATTCTCGCCTACGAGACCGATCTGCTGGAATACGGCGACATTTTCGACGGCTCGCCAGTGATCGCCGCGAAGGTCGCCGAACTGAAGGACGCCGCGCGCGAAGAGCTTCGCCAGATTGAACGGATGGGCGGCACGGTCGCCGCCGTCGAAAGCGGCTATCTCAAGCAGCAGCTCGTCGAATCCAATACGCGGCGCGTCGAAGCGATCGAGCGCGGCGAGCAGGTCGTGGTCGGCGTCAACCGCTTCGGCGAGAGCGAGCCGTCGCCGCTGGCGCAAGCCGCCGAAGCCGTGGTCACCGTGGCGCCCGAGGCGGAAACCGAACAGATTGCCCGGCTCAAGGCCTGGCGCGCTGCGCGCGACGATGCGGCGGTCGCCGCGGCGCTCGCGCAATTGCGCGACGCGGCGCGCCGCGGCGCCAACATCATGCCGCCCTCGATCGCCTGCGCCAAAGCCGGCGTCACCACCGGCGAGTGGGGTTTTGTCTTGCGCGAAGCTTTTGGCGAATACCGCGCGCCGACCGGAATCGGTACCGCGATGCGCAACGACGCCGAGGGTCTCGACGATATCCGCACCGAGGTCGAACGCGTGTCTAAAAAACTCGGCCGCCGGCTGAAATTTCTGCTCGGCAAGCCCGGCCTCGACGGCCATTCCAACGGCGCCGAGCAGATCGCCGCGCGCGCCCGCGACGCCGGCATCGACGTCGTCTACGACGGCATCCGCCTGACCGCCGAGGCGATCGTGACCGCCGCGGCCGAGCAGCGCGCCCACGTCGTCGGCTTATCGATCCTCTCCGGCTCGCACCTGCCGCTTGCCCGTGAGGTCATCGCGCGGATGAAAGAAGCCGGCCTCGCCGACGTACCGGTCGTGGTCGGCGGCATCATCCCGCCGCAGGACGCCGCGGCGCTGAAAACCGCCGGCGCCGCCGCGATCTACACGCCGAAGGATTTTGAGCTGAACCGCATTTTGGGTGATTTAGTGCGGATCGTGGAGGATTTTGCGGAGCGTTCCAAAGTTTTGGCCGACGCCGCAAAGTAACAATTCATCAGCGCGGCAAGACCACCGCAGCGATCGCCTCGGCGAGCGCGCTCGGGCTGATCGGCTTGCGCAGATAGGCGTCCATGCCGGCGGCGCGCGCCGCGGCCTCGTCGCCGGACTCGCTGCGGCCCGAAATGCCGACGATGGGCGTGCGGCCGGCCGGCGCAGCCAGCGCGCGGATGCGCCGCGCGGTTTCGAGCCCGTCGATGCCTGGCAGCGTCACGTCCATCAGCACCACGTCGTAGCCGCGCGCCACCGCTTCGATCGCGTCCTCGCCGGAGCCGACGAAATCGGCGCGATGGCCGAGCTCGATCAGGATCGTGTTGAGGATGACGCGGCCGTACGGATTGTCCTCGGCGCACAGAATTTTCAGCCGCCGCGCCGGCGCGGAAATTTGTCCGGCGCGCTTTTGCTGCTCGGCTGCGGCGGTGGCAAGCGGCAGCACGGCGCTGAACGAAAAGCGCGAGCCGCGACCCGGTGAGCTGGTCAGCGTCAGATCGCCGCCCATGGCGCGCGCCAAATGTTTGACGGTGGCCAGGCCGAGGCCGGCGCCGCCGTAGCGCCGCGCAACCTCGGCACCTGCTTGCGCGAATGGCCGGAACAGCCGCTTGATCTCCGCGGCTTTCAGTCCGATGCCGCTGTCGCTGACCGTCACGACGAGCTTGACGCGGCCGCGCGTCGCGGGCGTTGCGCGCGCCCCGAGCCGCACCGCACCCTGCGCGGTGAATTTCACGGCATTGTCGATCAAATTTTCCAGCGCCGCGCGCAGCCGCACCGGGTCGCCGATCAAAAAATCCGGCAGCTCGTCGGCGAGGTCGACCTCCGCGGCCAATCCCTTGATCTGCGCGCGCACGGCAAGCGACTCCGCCACCGCCTCGAACAGGCGCGCCGGCCGAAAAGCTTCTTGCTGCAACCTGAGCGCGCCCGCTTGCGCCTTGGCGGCGTCGACCACGAGCGTGGTCAGCGCCGCCAAATGCTCGGCGCCGGTTCGCACGCCGGCGGCCCAGCGCCGCTCGCGCTCGCCGATATTGGAGCTTGCGAGCAACTCGCCGAGCGCCAGGACGCCGTTGAGCGCGGTGCGGATGTCGTGGGCGAAAGCCGCGACGGCAACGTCGCTGCTGAACGGAGTTGGCTGGCGCGCCCGCCGACGTGGCGCCGAACGCGCGGCCGTCCGCTTTTTGCTTTGTTTGGACCTCGCCCGCGCCATGGCGGCCCCCGGCCTTCATCCCTTCACGGCCCGTCCGCACCATGCCACGGCCGGAGATGGAACAAAACAATACAGAAAATATCAGCGGCCCAGCCCGACCATGCGCCTGATATCGGCGGCGCCGAGGCCGGCGGCCCGCAATTCGCGCAAGCTCGTCGCCTGCGTGGCCTTGGACAGCTTGCGGCCATCGGCATCGAGAATGAGCCGGTGATGATGATAAACCGGTTCGGGCAGCCCGAGCAGCGTCTGCAACAGCCGATGCACGGCGGTCGCCCAGAACAGATCCTGGCCGCGCACCACGTCGGTCACGCCTTGCAGCGCGTCGTCGATCACGACCGACAGATGGTAGCTTGTCGGCAGCTCCTTGCGCGCCAAGACCACGTCGCCCCAGCGCTGCGGCGTGGCGGTGATGAGCCCGGTCTGGCCCTGCGGCCCGCTGCCGGTCTCGTTCCAGGTCAAGACGCCGGCCTGCGCCAACGCCGCATCCATGGCGAGGCGCACCGCGAACGGCTCGCCGGCGCCGCGGCGGCGCTCGCGCTCCGCAGCCGGCATTTTCCGCGCCCGGCCCGGATAGAGCGGCACGCCGTCCGGATCGCGCGGCCAGTGGCCCTGGCGGTCGCGTTCGGCCACCAAAGCGCTGATCTCGCTGCGGCTCTCGAAGCTCGGATAGAGCAGGTCGCGCGCTTCGAGCTTGGCGATGGCGGCGGCGTAGTCGGCGAAATGCTCGCTCTGCCGCCGCACCGGCTCCTGCCACGCGATGCCGAGCCAGCGCAAATCCTCGCAAATCGCCGCTTCGTATTCCGGCCGGCAGCGTTGCGTGTCGATGTCCTCGATGCGCAATAACAGCCGACCGCCGCGCTCGCGCGCCATGTCGTCGTTGAGCAGGGCCGAGTAGGCGTGGCCCAGATGCAGATGGCCGTTCGGACTGGGAGCGAAACGCAGGATGCGGGTGTACATTGGCGAGAGGCTGGTGGAGAGTTCATGGCCGTGCGATCGCGGCCGCTGCTACTGATCCATTCTATCCATGCACGACGCGTTGACCCGCATCGACACCGAGGCCGATCTCGACCTCGCGCTCGCCGCGCTCGGCAAAGCCGATCCACGGTTGCTGGCGCTTGTGGCGGCAGCGGGGCGGCCACCGCTGCGCCGGCGTCCCGACGGCTTTGCCGGCCTTGCCGCCACGATCGTGGCGCAGCAGCTCTCCACCGCCAGCGCCGGCGCGATCTGGGCGCGGCTCACTGCGGCTTTCGATCCTTTGGTGCCCGAAGCGATCGCGCGGGCCCGTCCGGCGCGGCTCAAACGAGTAGGCCTGTCGGCACCGAAAATCCGCACGCTCAAGGCGATCGCGCGCGCCATCATCGGCGGCAAGCTGGACCTGAGCGCGCTCGCCGAGCTTACCGCCGACGAGGCGCACGCGGCGCTTGTCGCCGTCCACGGCATCGGTCCATGGACCGCCGACATTTATCTGTTGGCGAGCCTCGGCGACGCCGATGCTTGGCCGGCCGGCGATCTGGCGCTGCAAGAAGCGGCGCGGCTCGCTTTCGGCCTCAAGGCGCGACCGACCGCGAAGGAGATGGTGGCGCTCGCCGAAGCCTGGCGGCCGTTACGCGCGGCGGCGGCGCGGGTGCTGTGGACCTATTATCGCTTCCGCAAAGGGCGCGAGGGTGCGCCAACTCCGGCTCTGCCATCGAC
>JASHWN010000038.1 GCA_030044035.1 Xanthobacteraceae bacterium | reverse complement strand
TCTGTTTGTTGAGGAGGCCGCCGGAGAGCATCATCAGCACGCGGACCTGCTGCGGCGTGAGCGTGGCGAGCCGCGCGATCAACGCCGCGCTCTCGGCATCGCCGTCGCGCGACAGATCGACGTCGGCCGGCGTCCACACTTCGCCGCGCAGCACCGCCGCGATCGCCGCCCGCAACGCGTCGGCGCCGAGCGTTTTTGGAATAAAGCCCGAGGCGCCGAATTCCATGCAGCGGCGGATCACCGCCGGGTCGTCGTTGGCCGAGACGACGACGATCGGCACCGCCGGATATTGCGCGCGCAGATACATCAGCCCGGAGAAGCCGCGCGCGCCGGGCATGCGCAGGTCGAGCAGGATCAGATCGACCTCGCCGCCGCGCTCCAACAGCTCCGTCATCTCTTCGAACGTGCCGGCCTCGCCGATGGCGGCGCGGTCGAACAATCCCGACACCGCCTCGCGCAACGCGCCGCGGAACAGCGGATGATCGTCGGCAATCACCAGGCGATGAGAGTGCGCTTCGCTCAATGCGATGGTCCAATCGTCCGCAGCGAATGGCGCATTGTACCGCTCATGGTCCGCGGAGGTCCACCGGCGCAGCCGCGACTGTTTGATACCGAATTGCGATGATTGATTTCGTCATTCCGGGGCCGCGCCAACGGGTCCGGCCCGAAGTGGCCGGCCCGATGACAAGCTCCGCGAGGAGCCCGGAATCCATAAGCCCGGCGCAGGGGTTATGGATTCCGGACTCGCCGCTTCGCAGCGATCCGGAATGACGAAGCGATCATTTGGATTTAGTCCTCCACGCCGCACGCGCCGACGAATTGCAGGATCACTTCGCGCCGGTGCGGCGCGCGGCGGTGCTCGGCCACGTAGACGCCCTGCCAGGTGCCGAGACGCAGCGCACCGCCGGCGACCGGCACGTGCAGCGACACGCCGTCGAGCATCGCTTTGACATGCGCCGGCATGTCGTCGGGCCCTTCGACGTCGTGCACCCAGCCGGCGTCGGCCGGCGCGATGCGGTCGAGCGCGGTGACGAGATCGACCTGCACGTCGGGATCGGCGTTCTCCTGGATGACCAGCGAGGCCGAGGTGTGCCGCAGAAACAGCAGCAGCATGCCGTCGCGCGCCTTGGCCTCCTGCAGAAACCGCGCCAGCTCGGCCGTGATCTCGAAAAAGCCCTCGCCGCTTGTCGGCACGGTGAGCGTCGCCGTCGCGATCGTCTCGGCGTGGGCGATGCGGATGGCGGACAAGGAACTCATGGCCCGGCGCAGTTCATTTGCGCTTCAGCTCCGGTGCAGCACCTGGTCTTGCGCATGCGCGATCGCCTCGACCAGCCGATGCCACATCCGGCCGACGAACGTCACCACCCGATCGACGTCGGCGTTGCCCGGCAGGCGCCAGGTCAAATCCCTGCCGCCATCATTGCTCGGTTCCGGCATGATGCCGGGCGGCAGCGGCAGGCCGCGCGAGACCAGCTCGTTCTTGAGCGCGCCGTTTTCCCGGCGCAGCCGCGCGATCTCGTTCTCCAGGACGGCGCGGTCTTCGGGCGCCGCAAGACAGGCCCAGCCGACGGTCTGCCGGCTGCACAGCGCCACTTCCCCGGTCTGGGTATCGAGGCGGAGAAAGCCATCCGCCACCTTGCTGAAGCTGTAACGCTGTGCCGGCGTATCGCCTGTCGTATCGGCGCAAGCGGGCGCCACGAAAGCCGCAACGACGATGCCGATCGCAAAAGCCTGGCCGATCATGGTTCCTCTCCCGAGGCAACCGCGCATTGCGGTGGCGCGTTGGTGCGAAAGCGCCAAGAAAAGCGCCAAGGAAAGCGTCAAGACAAACTGGGCGGACGGCGGCAGTTCCACGATTGTGCATCCATACAGCAAATGTACCTCCGGCGAGAGGACCGATAGGTCATGCGGCTCGGCAAGGAAGCTTCCGCTTCGCCCCGCCCCAGCAACGCTGCGGCCGTCCTCACGCCACGCTCCGCGCACCGGATTGGCCTCGCCAATGGGCCTTGGCGAACGCCCGCGTCAGGACCATATCTGCTGCGATCTCAACATGTTGACACCGGTCCGGCGTTTCTTGACTCACCAAAAGCCTCTCAGTATGGTCCGCGCGGCTTCAAGGGACGGGCGGGCCGCGATCGCCGCCGCGCCGCGAGTGTCGAGCGCATGAGCGACGGCGCGGGCGAACAAGGCGACGGCGGCAACGCGCATACCGACGAGGCCGCGCTCTCCGCGAGACTTAAGCGGCTCAGCGAACGGCTTGCCCGCGATCAGCCGGGCCGGGCGTCGGATGGTGCCGGTGAGGATCGGGCGACGTCTGCATCCGGCTACGCCAAGGGCCTCCGGCTCTCGAGCGAACTCGTTGCAGGCGTGGTGGTCGGTGCCGGCCTCGGCCTGCTTACCGACCATTGGCTTGGCACTGCGCCCTGGGGGCTTATCGTTTTTCTTATCCTCGGCTTTGCCGCGGGCGTGCTCAACGTAATGCGCTCCGCGGGAGTCGTGCCAGGCAGATCGCTCGACGGCGACGCCTCAAGGGACCGGGATAACTAAGACGGCGCCGCGGCGCCCGATGCGACGAACCAATGCACATCGATCCGATCGAACAGTTTCAGATCAAGAATTTGCTGCCGATAGCAAACATAGGCGGCCACGAGATCGCGTTTACGAATTCGGCGCTCTACATGCTGATCATCGTCGTTCTGGCTTCGGCGCTGCTGATCGGAACCACCGCGCGGCGCGCGGTCGTTCCCGGCCGGCTGCAATCGATCACCGAATTGTCCTACGAATTCATCGCCACCACGCTGCGCAACGCGACCGGCACCGAGGGAATGAAATTCCTTCCGTTCGTGTTCACGCTGTTCATGTTCATCCTGTTCTCCAATCTGATCGGACTCATTCCCTACTCGTTCACCGTGACCAGCCAGTTGATCATAACGGTGATCATGGCCCTGACCGTTTTTTTCGTCGTCGTCATCTATGGCTTCTGGAAGAACGGCTGGCGGTGGGTGAGGCTGTTCGTACCCAAGGGCGTGCCGGTTTATTTTCTGCCGATGATCGTGCCGATCGAGGTGATGTCCTTCCTCACGCGCCCGGTCTCCCACAGCGTCCGTCTGTTCGCCAACATGCTTGCCGGGCACATCACGCTGCAGGTGTTCGCCGCTTTCATCATCATGCTTGCCGGCTACGGCATTCTCGGCTGGTTCGGCGCCGTGCTGCCGTTTTTCATGGTGGTGATACTGTTTGCGCTCGAACTGCTGGTCGCCTGCGTGCAGGCCTATGTGTTCGCGATCCTCACCT
>JASHWN010000037.1 GCA_030044035.1 Xanthobacteraceae bacterium | reverse complement strand
CCGCCATGGCAGTGGCCACCGCGACATTGAGCGAGCGCAATCCCGGCCGCATCGGGATGACGAGGCGCGCGTCGGCGGCGGCATGCACCGCCGGCGGCACGCCGGCCGATTCGCGGCCGAACAGCAGCACGTCGTTGGGGAGAAAACCATAATCGAGGTAGGACTGGGTGGCCGCCGTGGTGAAAAGCACGAGGCGGCAGCCGTGCGCCTTGCGCCAGGTCTCGAAGGTTGACCATGAGACATGGCGGACCAGCGCGACAGTATCGAGGTAGTCCATCCCGGCGCGGCGAAAGGCGCGGTCCGACATGGGAAAGGCCGCCGGCGCGATGAGATGCGCCTCAATGCCGAAGCAGGCGGCAAGCCGCAGGATGGTCCCGGTGTTCTGCGGGATGTCCGGCTGGTAGAGGGCGATGCGCATTGCTGCGGCCACCTTTGAGGCCACACTTGCGCTCGGTCGGCAAGGGTGCCAATAGAACGCCGCCGGATTGCGTCGCCGCCGACCTTCCCCAGGCCGGCGCGACCGGACCATCCGCCGTGCCCCTTATGCCTTTCCCCCGCCACGGGGGCGAGGCTAGAGCGGGAGGGCGGCCTGCAGCGCGGGTGGTCGAACGGCTAGACGTAAAGAGGGTCGAGACGGTGATTGTCATCTCAACGGCCGAGCCGATGCGCCGCGACTTCCTTCCCGTTCGTCTGATTTCCCGCAAGGCTTAAGGTTCGATCATGAGCGGACATGCCACCTACGAGCCGCGCAGCCCATTCATGAAATGGATGGAACGGCGGCTGCCGATCGCGAGCCTCGTCTATTCGTCGTTTATCGCCTATCCGACGCCGCGCAATTTGAACTATTGGTGGACGTTCGGCGGCATTCTCGCCTTCATGCTCACCGTGCAGATCGTCACCGGCGTGGTGCTGGCGATGCATTACACGCCGAACGTCAATCTCGCCTTCGATTCCGTCGAAACGATCATGCGCGACGTCAATTACGGCTGGCTGTTGCGCTACATTCATTCCAACGGCGCTTCGTTTTTCTTCGTCGCCGTCTACATCCACATCGCGCGCGGCATGTATTACGGCTCCTACAAGGAGCCGCGCGAGGTCTTATGGATCCTCGGCGTCATCCTGTTCCTGTTGATGGTGGTGACCGGCTTCATGGGTTACGTGCTGCCGTGGGGCCAAATGAGCTTCTGGGCGGCGACCGTCATCACCAACCTGTTTTCGGCGATTCCGGCGGTCGGCGGCGGCATCGTCACCTGGCTGTGGGGCGGCTTCGCGGTCGGCAATCCGACGCTCAATCGCTTCTACTCGCTGCACTACCTGTTGCCGTTCGTCATTGCCGGCGTGGTCGTGCTGCACATCTGGGCGCTGCACATGGTCGGCCAGAACAATCCGACCGGCGTCGAGCCGAAGACCGCGAAGGACACCGTGGCGTTCACGCCCTACGCGACCGTCAAGGACGCATTCTTCGTCGGCCTGTTCTGCATCGTGTTCGCCTGGTTCATCTTCTACATTCCCAACTATCTGGGCCACACCGACAATTACATTCCGGCCAATCGGGGCCAGACGCCCACCCACATCGTGCCGGAATGGTATTACTTGCCGTTCTACGCGATCCTGCGCGGCATCCCGAATAAGCTGCTCGGCGTCATCGCGCTGGCGGGCTCGATCTTGATCCTCGCCTTCATGCCGTGGCTCGATACGTCGGTCGTGCGTTCGGCCAAATACCGGCCGCTCTACCGGCAGTTCCTGTTCATCTTCTTCGCCGCGGTGATCGGGCTTGGCTATCTCGGCTCGCAGGAGCCGGCCGGCGGCTATGTGATCGCGGCGCGGCTGTTCACGGTCTATTACTTCGCCTTCTTCCTCATCATCCTGCCGCTGCTCGGCTTGTTCGAGCGGACCAAACCGTTGCCGAATTCGATTTCCGAATCGGTGCTGCGCAAGGGCGCGCCGATCGGCGCGTCCGGCCCACCGCCGGCCGGCGGCAAAGCGTAGCGGGAGCCGCATCATGAAGTCTTATCGCGAACTCATGACGGCACTCGTGCTCGCCGCTGCGGTGGCCGGCATCGCACTTCCCGCCTGCGCCCAGGAGGCCGACGCGCCGCCGCTGCAGCAATGGTCGTTCGCCGGCCCGTTCGGCCAATACGATCCCGAGCAATTGCAGCGTGGCTTCAAGATCTATCGCGAGGTTTGCTCGACCTGCCACAGCCTCAAGCTCCTGTCGTTCCGCAATCTCGCCGATCCGGGCGGCCCGAATTTCACTGAAGCGCAAGCCGCAGCGATCGCGGCGACCTTCCAGGTCACCGACGGCCCGAACGATCAGGGCCAGATGTTCGAGCGCGCCGGCAAGATTTCCGATTATTTCCCGCCGCCGTTCGCCAACGACCAGGCGGCGCGGGCCGCGCTCGGCGGAGGGCTGCCGCCGGACATGTCGACGCTCGCCAAGGCGCGCGGCTACGACCGCGGTTTTCCCTGGTTCATCTTCGACGCCTTCACCCAATATCAGGAGGGCGGGCCGGACTACATTCACGCCATTCTCAACGGCTACACCGATCCGCCGGCCGGTTTCGTGCTGCCGCCGGGCACGCACTACAACAAGTATTTTCCAGGCAACGCCATCGCCATGCCCAAGCCGATCAGCGACGGCCAGGTCAAATTTACCGACGGCACGCCAGAAACCGTCGAGCAATACGGCCGCGACGTCGCCGCTTTCCTGATGTGGGCGTCGGAGCCGAAGCTCGACGAGCGCAAGCGGCTCGGCTTCCAGGTCATGATCTATCTGATCGTGCTGTCGGCTCTGCTCTATTTCACCAAGAAGAAGGTTTGGCACGAGGTCGAGCTGCATCCCGAACTCGAAGAGCCGCGCGCGCCGACCGAATACGGACGCTGAGCGCACCGCGCGGTCAGAACGACCAGCGATGCATCATGACGAAGCTGCCGTGGCCGAG
>JASHWN010000351.1 GCA_030044035.1 Xanthobacteraceae bacterium | reverse complement strand
CGCGAACTCCTCGTCGCCGGCGTCGCGCGCCCGGAAGACATCGAAAGCGACAACACCATCGAACTGCCGAAGATCGCTGAGGCACGCGTCGCCTATGGCGGCAAGGGCACGCTCACCAACATTCAAACGGCGCCCTGGGGCCAGCAGGTGACCAATGTGGTGCTGCCGTTCTGACCAGGAATCAGAGGCCGGTAATCAGTAATTGGAAAGTGTGCGGTGCTGAAAAACAAAGGTCTGATTACCGACTACTGATGACTGATTCCTGAGCTCCCCCGTCGTCACGCTTGCGCGCGGCGGACGGCGGTCAACGCGGCCTCCGGCAGCTCCCCGCCGGAGGCCGCTCCTTTTTGTTTGCATTTGACCGTGATCAACTCGTCATTGCGAGCGAAGCGAAGCAATCCAGGGGCGGCTGCACTGGTTCTGGATTGCTTCGTCGCCCCTGCGGGGCTCCTCGCAATGACGACGAAGTAGTGTCTGCGCAGACGAACCGCTTCGCTTCCTCTCGCACCGCCTCCGCCACGCTCGCCCAATCGCCGAAGCAAGGCTGGCGGAACAGGCGCGCCGTCGGATACCACGGCGAGTCGGAGCGCTGGCGGAGCCAGCGGAAATCGGCGGCAAACGGCAGCAGCAGCAACAGCGGCTTGCCCAACGCGCCCGTGAGGTGGGCTACCGCGGTATCGACCGCGATCACGAGATCGAGCGCTGCAATCGCGGCCGCGGTGTCGGCGAAGTCGGTGAATTGCTGACCGATCGATACGATGTCCGTTCGCTGCGCCAGCAGCGGCGCGTCGGTCTCGCACACGTCGTGCTGCAGGCTGACGAATCGCACATCCACAAGATCGAGCAGGGGCGCCAACGCTTCGAGGCGCATCGAGCGGTTGATGTCGTTGTCGTGCGCCCGCTCTCCGGCCCAGACCAACCCGATCACCGGCCGGCAGCGCGGCAGCCGCGCGCGCCAGTATCCCACTCTGTCCTGCGGCGGCGCCAAGTAGGGAAGAGATGCCGGAATTGTTTCAAGCGCGGTGCCGCAAGCAAGCGGCAGACTGGGCAGCGGGCAATGAAAGTCGAAGGGCGGTAATTGAGCCCCGCGCCCGAGCACGGTCGCGATGCCGGGCATGGCAGAGACGAGTCGCACCAATGCCGGCTGCACTTCGACGATGACGCGGGCGCCGCGCGCGGCCACGAGCGGCGCATAGCGCACGAACTGGATGGTGTCGCCGAAACCCTGCTCGGCATGCAGCAGAATGGTCTTGCCGGCGAGCGACTGCTCGCCGAGCCACAGCGGCGCCGCCAGCTTGCGGCGCTGCGGCGTGAATGCGCCGCCGCGGCGCCATTCGTAGCCGCGCCAGCCGCCGGCAAAATCGCCGAGGTAGAGCCGCACGCCGGCGTCGACAAATCGCGCCGGTGCGAAATTCGGTTGCGCGGCGATGGCGCGCGCCGCGCTCATCAGCGCCTCGTGCGGCCGCTCGAGCCGGCGCAGCGCAATGGCGCGATTGGTCAGAAGCTGCGCATTGTCCGGCACGATGTTCAGCACGCGATCATAGACGGTAAGCGCCTCTTCCGGCCGGTTGAGCTTGAACAACGCGTTGCCTAAATTGCCGAGCGCATCCAGGCAATCCGGAACGGCCGCCAGCGCACGGAGAAATTCATCGCGCGCTTCCGCCGGCCGGCGCAATTCCAACAGCGCCACCCCGCGGCCGTTGTGCAGTTCCGCATCGTCGGGCTCAAGACGCAGCCCGTCGTCGTAAGCCGCCAGCGCCTCCTCGAAGCGGCGCATGGTGCAGAGCGCAAGCCCGAGCGCCGCAAAATCCTCGCGCCGCGATTCGCGCTCGCGCGTGTGCAATCCGGGCACCATGCCTGCGATCCTTAACGCTCCGTAACCAAACGTGGTAAATAGAAGCTTAATGTCGCCCGCATCGGAGTGACCGCCATCGACTTCGCCCTGTCCGAGCTGCAGCTGTCGTTACGCGACGCGGTGGAAAGAATCTGCGCGCGCTTCGGCGACGAGTATTGGCTGGCGCGCGACCGCGACAAAAAATTTCCCGAAGAGTTTCGCCGCGCGCTCGCCGCCGACGGCTGGCTCGGTATCTGCATCCCGCAGGCTTATGGCGGCTCAGGCCTCGGCATCGCCGAGGCCGCGATCATGATGGAGACGATCGCGCGCTCCGGCGCCGGCTTTTCCGGCGCATCGGCCGTGCACATGAATATTTTCGGGCTCAATCCGGTCGTGGTTTACGGCAGCGACGAACAGAAAAAGCGCATGCTGCCGCCGATCGCCGCCGGCAAGGAAAAGGCCTGCTTCGCGGTGACCGAGCCGAATGCCGGCCTGCAAACGACCAAGCTGCAAACGCGCGCCGAACGCCGCGGCGACCGCTACGTGATCAACGGCGCGAAAATCTGGATCTCGACGGCACAGATCGCCGACAAGATGCTCATCCTCGCCCGCACCACGCCGCTCGGCGAAGTGCGCAAACCGACCGAAGGTTTGAGCCTGTTCTACACCGCGCTCGACCGCCGCTCTATCGAAGTGCGCGAAATCGAAAAAATGGGCCGCGCCGCTGTCGATTCCAATCAGCTGTTCATCGACGGCTTGGAAGTCCCGGTCGAGGACCGCATCGGCGACGAGGGCGCCGGCTTCAGATACATCCTCGACGGCATGAATCCGGAGCGCATTTTGGTCGGCGCCGAAGCGGTCGGGCTCGGCCGCGCCGCATTGCGCAAGGCCGCAGCCTACGCCAAGGAACGCGTCGTGTTCGAGCGGCCGATCGGCCAGAACCAGGCGATCCAGCATCCGCTGGCGCAATGCTGGATGGCGCTCGAAGCCGCCGAGCTTATGGTGTTCAAGGCGGCGTCTTTATATGACAGCGGCCAACCGTGCGGTCCGGCCGCCAACGCCGCCAAATATTTGGGCGCCGAAGCCGGCTTCAAGGCCTGCGAGACCGCGGTGATGACCCATGGCGGTTACGGCTACGCCAAGGAATTTCACGTCGAGCGCTATTTCCGCGAGAGCCTTATCCCGCGCCTCGCCCCGGTCTCGCCGCAGCTCATTCTCTGCTTCATCGCCGAGAAGGTTTTAGGAATGCCGAAGTCGTATTAGCGTGGCGCGACCTGTGACCACGCCGAAGGAGCGATACTGATGGAAACGCGGCTATTCGGACGCACCGGCATGCGGCTTTCGCTGCTCGGCTTCGGTTGCGGCGCGGTCGGCGGACTGATGGTGCGCGGCGATGCCGCCGACCAGGAGCGCACCGTCGCGCGCGCTCTTGGCGCGGGCGTGAATTACTTCGACACCGCGGTGCAGTACGGCAACGGCGAATCGGAAAAGAATCTCGGCCGCCTCCTGCAAAAGCTCAAACCGTCCGATATCGCCGTCGGCACCAAGGTGCGGCTGCGAAGCGCCGACTTCGGCCGCATCGCCGCCGCCGTTACGCAATCGCTCGACGGCAGCCTGGCGCGGCTGCAGCGCGACCACGTCGACATCTTCCATCTGCATAACGCCATCACCGCGAATGGCGGCGGCGAAGCGTTGAGCGTCCGTCAGGTGCTCGATGAGGTGGTGCCGGCATTCGAGCAGCAGCGCGCCGCCGGCAAGACACGCTTTCTCGGCCTCACCGCGATCGGCGACACGACGGCGCTGCAACAGGTCATCGACGCGCGCGTCTTCGACAGCGCGCAGGTGGTCTACAACATGCTCAATCCGTCGGCCGCCGAAGTTTTAGCGCCCAACTATCCGGCGCAGGATTACGGCCGGCTGTTCGATCACACCAAGGCGGCCGGCGTCGGCGTGGTCGGCATCCGCGTGCTCGCCGGCGGCGCGCTGTCGGGCTCGGCGGCGCGGCATCCGATCGCGAGCCCGCCGCCCGAGCCGATCGGCTCGAGTTTTAGCTATGACGCCGATGTGGCGCGCGCTCGCCGCTTGGCGCCGCTCGTTAGCGAAGGCTTTGCCTCAAGCCTGACCGAGGCCGCGACGCGGTTTGCGCTGTCGCATCCGGCGATGGGCACGATCCTGGTCGGCATCGCCACACCCCAGCAGTTCGAGGACGCGCTCGCCGCGGTCAAAAAAGGCCCGCTGCCAGCGGCCGCCCTGCAACGGCTTGAGACGCTGCGGCAATCGTTTGCCGGCGAAGCGCGATAAAGGCGGAGAACCCTGGGCCTCGCGGAGCTCTTCCGCGGGCTCTCATACCAAGCGCAATTAATGTTGACCGTCATCCTGAGGTGGCCGCGAAGCGGCCCTCGAAGGATACGGCCGAGGACTCACGGGCCGTCGCCCTTCGAGGCTCGCTTCGCTCGCACCTCAGGGGTGACGGATATGAGTCAGCAATAAGAGCCGTTGATATCAGCTCGCGAGCGCCAAGTGGCGCGAAGGTTTCGGAACTGGATGGCCGAGGTCTTGAGCGGCCTCAATCCAGGTCATGATAGCATCCTGAATATTCGACACCGCTTCTTCGGGCGTGGCGCCGTCGCTCATGCAGCCGGGCAGATCCGGGACCGTCGCCAAAAAGCCTCCTCCCTCCTCCGCTGGAAGGGGTTCGACGACGACCGGATATTCGAGCTTGCTCATTGCTGCTTCCTCACCGCATCGATAAAAGCGACGAGCTTGCGAATATATACGGGCTTAATCGGCCGTTTATAAGGTATGGTAAGCTTCTCCGCCATTCGCGGATGCGCCGCCTTATAATGAGAGCCGCCGCCCCGGGCAGGTTCGCATATCACTCCAAATTCACGACAGAGCGCTTCGACGTCGCGGATGGTCCAATCAGCGACCGGATTGCGACGCATTCGCTCAAGTCGGTCGCTCATTTGATGCTAGAGGCAAGCGAGCGAAGAAATTGATTCCTGCAAGCAATGGCATGCTTCGCAGCGACGATCCCTACTCCTCCCGATACACCCTCTCCCGGCGCTCGTGGCGCTCCTGGGCTTCGATCGAGAGGGTGGCGATGGGACGGGCTTCGAGGCGCTTGAGCGCGATCGGCTCGCCGGTCTCCTCGCAATAGCCGTAGGTGCCGTCGTCGATGCGGGCGAGCGCGGCGTCGATCTTGGCGATGAGCTTGCGCTGGCGGTCGCGGGCGCGCAGTTCGATGTTGCGGTCGGTTTCCGACGACGCGCGGTCGGCGAGGTCCGGGTGATTCTGGCTCTCGTCCTGCAGGTGCTGCAGCGTTTCCTTGGCCTCGCGCAGAATGTCGTCGCGCCATGTCAACAGCTTGTCGCGAAAATACTCGCGCTGGCGCTCGCTCATGAACGGCTCTTTGTCGGTCGGCCGGTAACCGCGTTCACGCTCCGCCGGAGCGCTCTTTCCATTGCCGTTCTTGTACGATTTATCGTCGGGTCGACCGTTCTTGCTCTTTGCCGACTGCAGCATTTGCCCTCACTCCGCGCACGCGACTGTGCAGGGACCTCCCCGCGAGGCTGGCCTATATATCGACCGCCCATGACAGTGACAATAAGAATGACGAGGCCGTTTGCTGAAAAAAGGCGGCCGCCCGGGCACGGCCTGTTTGCAGCGCAGCATGAAGCGGAAACACTTGAAAAAGGCAGGTTTTACCTTGGTTAATCCTCACCCTGAGAGGCTCGGCGCCAACGGGTCCGGCCTTCGGCCGGCCCGATGACGAGCTCCGCGCCGAGCCTCGAAGGGCGAGGCGAACATTTAGCTGATGCCGGCCTTGGCCAGTTCGACGGCGACCCGCAGGTCGATCTCGGCGACGACCGCATCGAGCCGCTCGTCGCCGGAGCCTTCCTTCAAGTCGGCGGCTACGGATTTGAGCCGCAGCATGGTGGCCTGGTCGAGGGTTCCGGAAAGCAGCCCAAGCTTGACCTCGTCGAGGGCGTCAAGCGCGCGGCGGCCGTTTTTCACCACGCGGCGCCGGCGTTCCACCGGGTCCTCGATCCCTTGCAGCGCGATCAGCGCGTCGATGCCGCCGACCGTGCGCAGCGCCACGGCCGGGCTTTGCGCCGGCGCCGCCCCGCCCTCGGCGACGCTGAAACCGCCGCTTGCGGCGCGGCGCGCCACCACGGGCGCGGTGGCAAGAGCGGTGCCGTTCGGAGCGGAAACGCGCATATGTATAAGGTGTCGGCTTATGGTTAATGGCCGGTAAAACCTGCCGGCAATTGTTGCCGGGGCGCGGCAGACCCTGCTCGCCTCCCCTGCGCGGTCTCCGAAGAAACTAAAGTCCCTTCAGAGCTTTAGCGTCGCCACACCGCTGGCACGCAACTGGCATCCTGCTTCCCGTCCGACTCTTGGGGAGCAAGAGATGAGAGGGACGCTGAAAATCGCGCTCGCCGCGTTG
>JASHWN010000350.1 GCA_030044035.1 Xanthobacteraceae bacterium | reverse complement strand
GCCGAGACCGATGACTGTCACCGGCACCTCGGCAGGAAGCTCCGACAGAAAATACGAAAGGTCGCCCTCGTCCTCCGGCATGAATAAAGCCTGCGCCGCACCGCCGACGCGAAACCACGTCAGTTCGGCGAGCGACTGATTCGCCAACAATCGACCGCGCACCTTCCGCATCGTCGATTTCAACGCGGGCACGATATCGGCAAAACTCATGCGGCCGCTCCCGGGAGCGAATCGAGCCATGACGCGAGCACGCCGCGTCCGATCTCGCGAAGGGCCGGTCCAGCGCTGCGCGCCTGCTTGCGCAGATCGCGTGGATCGAGGCCTGCCTCGCCAAGCTCGACCCTGTGGCCGACCAGCCACGCCTCGAAGCGCGCCGGCTCGGTTTCCAGGTGAAATTGCAGCGCCAGCTGCGACGGCGTGCGCGCAAACGCCTGCACCGGACAATGCGCAGTCGAGGCCAGGCCGTGGCAGCCGGCCGGCAGCTCGCAATTGTCGCCGTGCCAATGCAGCACCGGCGCGGTGCCGAGCGGCGCGAGTACCGAGGCATGGCCGGCTTCGCTCAGCGTCAGCGGCGCCCAGCCGATTTCCTTGGCCGGCCCGGGCGCGACGCGCGCCCCCAACGCCGCCGCCATCATCTGCGCGCCGAGGCAGATACCGAGCGTCGGCCTATTGGCATGAAGCCGCGCCGCAACCGCGGCAATTTCGTCGGTGATAAACGGATAAGTGTCGGTCTCATACACGCCGATCGGACCGCCCAATACGATAACAAGATCGGGCGCGACGAGCGTAGCGGCGCCAAACGTATCGATGCCGGCGTCGTGGTAGCGGATGTCGTAACCACGCGCGCTGACCAGCGGACCTAAAAGTCCGAGATCCTCAAAGGCGACGTGGCGAACCGCGAGGCAAATCTTTGGCATCGACTCACTTAAGCTGTGACGCGAGCCGTGCCCTCAGCTCTTCCCAAGTGATCGCTGTGCTCGGATCGCGGAGATGCTCGGCATAGCGTCTATCGAGTTCTTCCTTTTCTTCATCAGTCAACGGCGGCAAGTCATGCTGCGCGATGCTGTCCCATAAATCCTGCACCAATTCTATTCGCTCAGCCGGCGTCAGTTTCATCAACTCGGACCAAAGCTCGGCTCGTCCCATAGAAAAGCTCTCAAGTTATCTTGGCTCACTGTAACCAGGGCCTACCGCGCGAGCAATGAGATCCGCGGGTGGCATTCAGTGCATCACGCTGATTTGCCCAGCGCCGCGAGTTCGCCCGGCAGCGCGTAGGCCCATTGGGTGATCGAGCCGGCGCCGAGGCAGACCACGTAATCGCCCGGCTCCGCCATGCCGGCGACGAGCGGCGCCAGCTGTTCGGGACCATCGAGCGCGACGACGTGGCGGTGGCCGTGAGTGCGCAAGCCCTGCACCAGCGCGTCGCGGTCGGTGCCGGCGATCGGCGCTTCGCCGGCAGGATAGACATTGGCGACGATCACCGCGTCGGCGTCGTTGAAACAGCTGCAGAACTGCTCGAACAGGGTGGCGAGCCGCGTATAGCGATGCGGCTGCATCACCGCGATCACCTGGCCCTTGGTCGATTCGCGCGCGGCGCGCAGCACGGCGGCGATCTCCACCGGATGATGACCGTAATCGTCGACGATGGTGACGCCGTTCCAGATGCCGGTGCGGGTGAAGCGCCGGCGCACGCCGCCGAAATTGGCGAGCGCATTGCGGATCACGTCGTCGCCGACGCCGAGCTCGCGGGCCACCGCGACCGCGGCGGTGGCGTTCAGCGCGTTGTGCCGCCCAGGCATCGGCAACGCCAGATTCTTCAGCTCATGAACCGACTGACCGGCGCGGTCGCGGAACAGAATCGTGAACAGCGAGGTGCCGCCGGCATGCGAGATGTCGACGAGGCGGACGTCGGCCTGCGGGTTCTCGCCGTAGGTGACGACGCGGCGGTCCTCGATGCGGCCGACCAGGCTCTGCACCACCGGATGGTCGGTGCACATCACCGCGAAGCCGTAGAACGGCACGTTCTCGACGAAGCCGCGAAACGCTTCCTGCACCGCCTCGAAGGTTTGGGAATAATCGAGGTGCTCGGGATCGACATTGGTGACGATGGCGATGTCGGCCGGCAGCTTGAGGAAGGTGCCGTCGGATTCGTCGGCCTCGACCACCATCCACTCGCCGGCGCCGAGCCGCGCATTGGTGCCGTAGGCGTTGATGATGCCGCCGTTGATCACGGTCGGATCGAAGCCGCCGGCATCGAGCAGCGCCGCCACCATCGAGGTGGTCGTGGTCTTGCCGTGGGTGCCGGCGATGGCGACGCAGCTTTTCAGCCGCATCAGCTCGGCCAGCATTTCGGCGCGGCGCACCACCGGCAGGCGCTGGGCGCGGGCGGCGACGAGTTCCGGATTGTCGCGCTTGATCGCCGAGGAAACCACCACGACCCGGGCGCTGCCCAAATTCTCGGCGGCGTGGCCGATTGCGATCGTTACGCCGAGCGCGCGCAAACGCTTGACGTTGGCGCCCTCGGCCTGGTCGGAGCCCTGCACCGTATAGCCGAGATTGACCAGCACCTCGGCAATGCCGCTCATGCCGATGCCGCCGATGCCGACGAAATGCACCGGCCCGATGTCGCGCGGCAACTTCATGGCAACTCCCAGTTTCAACGCGGCCGTAACCTACTTGGTCGCGTCTTTCCTCGCCACCGCCAAGACCAAGTCGGCGAGGCGATCGGCGGCGTCAAGCCGGCCGAGCGAGCGCGCCGCCTGCGCCATCGCGGCCAGCCGCGGCGGCGCCGCGGCGAGCGCCGCGATTTCGGCGGCGAGCCGCGCCGGCGTGAACGCGTCCTGGACGATGCGGATGGCGCCGCCGGCTTGTTCCAACACGCCGGCATTGGCGAATTGATCCTGATCGAGCGCGTGCGGCAGCGGCACCAGGACACTTGGCCGGCCGATCGCCGCAAGTTCGGCGACCGTGGACGCGCCCGAGCGCGCTACGACGAGGTGGCTCGCCGCCAGGCGGGCCGGCAGATCGGCGAAAAACGGCGCCACCTCCGCAGCAACCGAAGCCTCGCCATAGGCCGTGCGGACCCGCGCCACGTCCTCGTCGCGCGCTTGCTGAACGACCGAGAGCCGCGCCCGCAATTCGGGTTGCAGCAAAGCGACCGCCGGCGGAACCACGTCGGCCAAAACGCGCGCGCCCTGGCTGCCGCCGAAGATAAGGAGCCGCAGCGGCCCGCTCGGGTCCGGATCCGGATAGGGGATCGTCGCGGCGGCGGCGACGGCCGGCCGCACCGGATTGCCGGTGAGCGTGGCCTTCGCGGCCAAAGCCGGCGCGTTGCCAAACAGATCGGGAAAAGTCGTGGCGATCGCGGTTACGCGCGGCGCCAAAAACCGGTTGGCGCGGCCGATGACCGCGTTGGCGTCGTGAATGAGGCTCGGCACGCCGCGCCAAGCCGCCGCCAGGACCGGCGGAATGGTGGGGTAGCCGCCGAAGCCGATAACGGCGGCCGGCTGAAGCCGGCCGATCAAGGCATTCGCCTGATAAACGCCGACGCCGAGAGCCGCCAGGGTTTTCGCCACCGCAACCGGATTACGGCCGCGCAACGTCGCGCTCGCCACCACATGAACGGCATCCTCGGCGAAGGCGCCGCCGTATCGCGCCGCGCGCCGGTCGGTGGCGAGATGAACCGAAACGCCGCGCCGGATCAGCGCCGCCGCCAGCGCCTCGGCCGGGAACAGATGGCCGCCGGTTCCGCCGGCCGCGACCAGGACCGCCGCCGCCGCGCCCGGGCCTGCGCCCTGCATCAGACGCGGCTCCCGGCGATCACGATCTCGCCGGGCAGTTTGGCGTGCGGCCGCTCGCGGGTGAGCGCCACCAGCATGCCCATGCCGTAGGCCAGCGAAATCAGCGACGAGCCGCCATACGAGATGAACGGCAGCGTCATTCCCTTGGCGGGCATCAGGTGCAGATTGACGGCCATGTTGATGGTCGATTGCAAGCCAAACAGGATGGCGAGCCCCGCCGCGGCAAAGCGGCAGAACGGATCGTCGTTGCGCATGGCCTTGGCCAACGCGCGAATGACGATGAAAGCAAACAGCGCGACCAGAATAAGGCAGAGCACGATGCCGAATTCCTCGGCGGCGACCGCGAACACGAAGTCGGTGTGGCCCTCGGGCAGGATGCGCTTGATGGTGCCCTCGCCCGGGCCGCGGCCGAACCAGCCGCCGCGGATGAAGGATTCGGTGGCGATATCGACATTGAAGGTGTCGCCGGAGCCCGGATCGAGAAAGCCGCGGATGCGCTGCGCCACGTGCGGCACGGTGTAGAACGCGGTGACGAGGCCTATGCCGGCAGTGGCGGCAAGTCCGGCCACCCAGATGAAGCGCATGCCCGCCATATAGAACAACGCGCCCCACACCAGCACGATCAGCATGGTCTGACCGAAATCCGGCTGCAGCAGCAACAGCGCGACCACCAGGATGAGTAGCGCCAGCGCGATCAAATTGGCGGGCATTTCCGGCCGCTTCGCCGATTCGCCGAACAGCCAGGCGATCAGGATCACGAAGGCGGGTTTGAGGAATTCCGACGGCTGGACGTTGACGCCGAGGATCACCAGCCAGCGTCGCGCGCCTTTGATTTCGGCGCCGAAATGCGGCGTCGCCGCCACCAGAACGAGGCTGACGATGAAGACGACGAGCGCGACCTGGCGGATGTCGCGCGGCGACAGGAACGATGTCCCGATCAGCACGGCGGCGGCCGGGATGAGAAAAAGCACTTGGCGGTCGACGAAATGGAACGGCTCGAGCC
>JASHWN010000349.1 GCA_030044035.1 Xanthobacteraceae bacterium | reverse complement strand
CCCCAGCCAGCACGGTGAATCAGAAATCGGATGATTTGGGAATCCCAAATCGATTCAGCCTAAACTCATCCCGCTCTAGCGTCAGCCAATCATCGTCACTTGCGTGGCTGACGAATTGAGCCACGGCCTGTGCGGCTAGGGCGTGTACTCATCAAATCGGCGACTTGAACAAGACGCGATTGTGCTTGTCCCTCAACAGCCGCGTAAGAGTGGACAAACCCGGGAGGTCGCAGAAGGGCCAAACTCTTCACTTCGCACTGCAAGAAAAACAGGAACCTTTCTCGGCGTCAGACCACCATGAAGTCGGCCACCACGCCGCTTTGGGAAACCGCAGACACGACGGCCGACCCAAAATCGTCGAAAAGAGGCGATGGTGCCTGCAGCGTGTGCGCAAGATGACGCTTTGCGCGGCCTAAGCGGTCAGCCGTCGTGGGTCGCATAATCGACCGGTTGGCACACCCTCGTTGTTGATCTCGATCTGGAAGATTTCGGACAAGCCTGCCCTTCCAGACGATGTTAGTTGGAGTGCACGGCTGCCCGACACATATTTGAGCCATCCGAGCTCCATTAGACGATCCAGAATCCGAGCTCCGACGAGTCCCTTGACGTGATAACGACGCTCGCTCCAGTCGAGACAAGGCTGGCAGAAAACCCGCCGAGTCCGCGGCCGCAGATCAGCGCCAAACGCGGAAAGGAAACGCCCGCCCGAAGACGTGACCTCACCGCCCTCATCGGTGAGCACGATGTGCCCCATGGCTACAAGTGCATCCGTAACAGCGACTCCTAGCTGACCCGCCAGGTGATCGTAGCAACTTCGGGCAAAACGGAGTGCATCGTCGGTTGCTGACCGCGGGTGACGGCGCGGTGGCACTTCTATGGCGGCAACGACCTTGATGCTCTCCAGCATTGTAGCGACCAGCGGGGACGCGATCCGATAATAGCTGAAGCGGCGGTTGCGAATGACAGTTAAAAGCCGTGCGGCGACCAGCTTGCTCAGGTGGCCGCTCGCCGTCGAGCGAGAGACATTGGCGCAGTAAGCAAGCTCAGTGGCCGTTAGCGACTGGCCGCCCATAAGGGCGTTAAGCATCGTCGCTCGCGCAGTGTCACCGACGAGAGCGGCCACTTCCACTAGATTTGCCGCCGCGACCATCCTTAACCCTATCGCTGATACCGAAGCATATCAATCGACGACGGTTCGGCATGGGCCAAACTGTTCGCGCGGGACAATTGCGAACCTCGCCGACAAGAATGCGTTGCCACGATGTTTAACAACAGGAGGACGCGTCATGGGAATGGCGGCGGTAATCTACAAGAAAGGGGCACCCGACAACTTCGTGTGGGAGGAGATCAAGGTCGGGGCTCCCGAGCGTGGCCAGGTACGTCTTCGCAGCACTGCCATCGGCGTGAATTTCGCTGATACATACCATCGAGCAGGTATCCCGCACCCGATGATCGTCGGCGATCCGCCGGTTGTCCTCGGTTTCGAAGGAGTTGGCCAGATCGAGGAGTTGGGTCCTGGCGTCACCGGGTTCTCCGTCGGCGAACGAGTTTGCACCTGCCTTCCCCCACTCGGTGCCTATAGTCAGGAGCGCCTTTACCCGGCTGACAAGTTGATCAAGGTTCCAAAGGACTTCCCGTTGGATGACGTTCAACTGGCAGGACTGATCCTGAAGGGGATGACCGCCCAATATCTTCTGCATCGAACGCATAAGGTGCGGCCGGGAGATTATGTTCTGATCCATGCGGCTGCTGGCGGCATGGGCCATATCCTTTGTCCTTGGGCGCGGCATCTCGGAGCCACTGTGATCGGTACCGTTAGTACCGACGCGAAGGCCGAGATCGCTCGAAATCTTGGTTGCCATCACGTTATCAATTATTCGACCGAAGACTTCGTAGCTGTCACTCGTAAGATTACGGACGGAAAAGGCGTGGACGTTGTCTATGAGTCGATCGGCAAGGACACGCTGCAAAGGTCGCTCGACTGTCTACGGCTGATCGGTATGTGCGCAGCTTACGGCCAGGCGTCAGGCGTTCCTGATCCGATCAATCTTATCGAAGACCTGGGAGTTCGCGGGTCCCTCATTATCACTCGTCCCGTGCTTTCGCATTACATGTCGAACCGAAGCGAAATCGACGCCGCAGCAAAATCCCTGTTCGATGCCGTCGCACAGGGGGTGATAGCGAGCAATGTTGTCAAGACCTTTCCGCTTCGGGAGGCTGCTGCCGCGCACAAGTTCATGGCCGGACGCAAGACAACGGGCTCGATCGTCATGCTTCCATTCGAGTAACTGGCCCCAAAAAGGCTGGCGCTGGAAGACGGAAAGATAGGGGAAGCCCGCCAATTGATGTGGGCATGTGGCCTTCGAGGCATTCAATCCACAGAAAGGGAATATCATGTCGATCATACGCCACGAAATTAGAAAGATATCAGACGAGAATCGCCGTCAGCCGATCATCAGCCAGGCGGTCGTTCACGGCAATATCGCCTATTTCGCCGGCATCACCCCCAACCCGATTGTCGGCGACATCAAAACGCAGACTGCTCAAGTGCTGCGACGCGTCGATGAGCTTCTCAAGCTCGCGGGAACCGACAAATCACGGCTACTTAGCGCCCAGGTCTGGATCGCTGACATGCGTCTGTTCGAAGATCACAATTCTGTTTGGAACGAGTGGGTCGATCCGGCAAACCCTCCGGCGCGGGCTTGCCTCACGACAGACTTTTGGCGACCAGGGATGCTCGTTGAAGTTATGGTGGTTGCGGCCGTGCCATGAGCCATTGCGGTCTGAGAATCTGACCAGTCGGCGCATGTGATCCGCTGGACGAGTAGGCAGGCCCGCCGCCAGACATCGCGCTCGCGCTACACTAGGTATCTGCTGCACGGCACCGAAGTCTCGTGCCAGAGCGACGATAAGGGTCACGATCGAGGAGGCACACGATAACCGGCTCGCAAGAAGACTACTGTGTCGCTTGAAGTCAGGAACAATGCTGCTGGCCGACCGTGGCTACGACGCCGATTGGATCAGAGCCCTTGTTCGCCAGCACGGTGCCTGGGCTAATATCCCACCCAAGAGAAATCGAACAGAGACGCTGTGCTTCAGTCCTTATCTTTTACCGGGCTCGCAACTTGGTCGAGCGGTTCTTCAACAAGATCAAGCACTGCCGCCGTGTGGCAACACGCTACGACAAACTCGCGGCCAACTATCTCGCCTTCGATCTGCGCGGCGCCCGCGAGGCGCGCCAGATATTGTGCGATCGCCCGCCGCCGCACCGATTCCTGCAGGTAATCGGCGATCCGGTCGGCCACG
>JASHWN010000348.1 GCA_030044035.1 Xanthobacteraceae bacterium | reverse complement strand
GGACCAGGATGACGTTGCCGTCGCCACGCAGCTGATAGGACTCGGCTTCGCGGTCCAGCTCTTTGGCGATGGCGGCCGAATCGTCCAGCGTCAGATTGGTGAACAGCGGCGTCATTTCCGGCGTGGTGACGCGCAGAATGATGAAGGCGAAGAAGCCAATCAGCGCGATGGTGACGGCGCCCATCGCGGCGATGCGCGGCGCGCCGATCGTCTTGACGAACTCCAGCAGATTCTGCACCGAGCCTCATCCCCCCGACGCAAACGCGATGGGCAAGATTTGCCTGGTGGATGGTTAGCACCCGGTTAATGGGGACGCCGCCGCGGTGAAAACAGCGGTTAAAGCGCAGCGCGAAATGGCAAATGGCGAATGGCGAATAGAGCGCCACCCAATTCGCCATTCGCTACTCGCCACTCGCCAAACAAAACGCCGGCGCCCAGCCGGCGTTGACGATTTGGCAACTTCGATGAACGGCGGCTACTGGCGGTACTGTTGGATGCGCGTCGTGCGCAGGCCGGCGAGGCCGTGCTGGTCGATCGAGTATTGCCAGGACAGAAATTCTTCCACGGTCAGCGTATAGCGGCTGCACGCTTCTTCCAGCGACAGCAGCCCGCCGCGGACAGCCGCGACGACCTCCGCCTTGCGGCGGATGACCCAACGCTTGGTCCCCGGCGCCGGCAAGTCCGCGATCGTCAGCGGAGAACCGTCAGGCCCGATGACATACTTGACCCTCGGGCGATGGGGCTCAGTCATAGTCACTCTCACGAACTCGAACGCGACAAGGCGCAAGATTAGGGGCGGCCGCTTAAAATTTGCCTAAGCCTAACGGGTGATTGGCAATATCGATTCGTAAATGGCAGGGAATTCCGCCCTGCCACGCGTGGCGTTGGTTCAGCCCTTGGCGGAGCCGGCTCGGCCTGCGTCCGCCAATGGGCCTACAAAAGCTGACTCAGACTGTTGATCGTGCTGGTGAGGCTGCCGATGTTGCTGTTGAGGCTAGTCAGGCTACTGTTCAGGCTGCTGGTAAGGCCATTGCCGCCGCCGCCGCTGTTGATCGACTGGATACTGCTCATCGGCACCGTCTGGCCGCCGACCGTGAGCGTCGGCGGATTGGCGCTGGTGTTGACCGCAGAGACGACCCCCTGCACCTGGGTCGACACCGACACCGCCTGGCCGTTGGCGCCGGTGGCGTTGATTGTCAGCGTGTAGTTGCCATCAGGCCAGGTCACGCCGTTAGTGCCCTGGCCGTTCCAGGTGTAGGTCTGGGTGCCGGCATTGAGCGATGTGGTTCCGGTAAACACCGTCTGGCCCGACGAATTGGCGATGCTGACATTCGCCGTCGCCGCCGAGGGCGAGTTCAAGGTCCAGGTCGCCGGGCTGTTGCTGGCATTGGACAGCGCCGCGCTATTGCCGCTGACCGTGACGGTCGAGCCCACCAATTGCAGCCCGGCCAGGTCCGTCGAGGCCTGCTGCAGCGAGATCATCGTTTGCATGTTGGTGTTGGTATCGATCTGCTGCTCGACCGAGGCGAACTCGACAAGCTCCTGGGTGAACGAGTTGGAGTCCATCGGACTGAGCGGGTCCTGGTTCTGCAGCTGCGTGGTCAAGATCTGCAGAAACTCGTCGAAATTGCCGGCGATCTGCTGCGACGAGCTGTTGTTCACGCTCGCCGCGGTGGTTGCAGCCGAATTGCTGGTTACGGGAGTGGTCGTCGTGGTCATGGTTCGCCCTTGTCTGATTGCTGCTCAGACCCTGATGTCGAGGCCGTTGCCGAGTCTTAAGCGTGCGTAAATCTGTGCGGTGTCGATCGGTGCGACGTCGGGCTCGGGGATGACGAGCTGCGTCGGCGCCGTCTGCTGCTGCTGGCCGCCGGTGCCGCCGTTCTGTCCGGCGAACGATTGGTCGCGCAGCGTGAATTGCAGGCCGTTGTCGGCGGTCTTCAATCCGGCTTGCTCGAGCGCCTGTTGGAGCTGCGGCTGCTGGCTTTGCAGAAGCTGCAGCGTATCGGCGCGATCGACCGTGACATGGGTCGTGACCTGGCCGCTGCCGTCGACGCCGAGCCGCACGTCGATGCGGCCGAGTTCGGGCGGATCGAGGCGGATATCGAATTGGCTCGAGCCGCCCTGCGCCCGCGCCGCGATCGCGACCGCAAGGCCAGCCAGCGGAACGGCTGACTCGCTGCCGGCTGCGGCTGCGGCAGGCGTCGCGCCGTTTGCCGTCATCGCGTTCGCTGCCAACACGCCGAAGTTCGGCACGCCGGTCGTAGTGGCGGAAGCCGCGGGCGCGGCCGAAACGCCGACGCCGTTGAGCGCCGTCGCTTCGACACGCGCGCCGAGCCGCTCCGCGCCACCGGAAGAAGCAAAGTCGATCTGATTGAGTAACGTCGCCGTCGCGGCGCCAGGTGCCTGCGCTTGGTCAGGCGTCTGCTGCGCGCTCGTCGTGGACGCAGAGCTGTTGCCCGCCGTTGCGTCCGATGCGGTGGGCGTCGAACTATCCGTTCCGCCGGAGTCAGCTGTGGAGGCTGAAGCCGCGGGGTCAGTGTTGCTGTCTTGAGCCGGCGTATTTTGGCCGGTCGAAGCAGCCGCCGGAATTGCTTTGGCCCGACCTTTGACGGCGTCGGCGATGATCG
>JASHWN010000347.1 GCA_030044035.1 Xanthobacteraceae bacterium | reverse complement strand
TTACGAATTCTTGAGCGAGGTTTTGGCGCCGCGCGAGACCGGGTCGCTGGGCCGTGACGTTGGAACGTCAACGTCCGGCAAAACCGCACCGTTGCGGGATTCGCAAAATACCCTCACCCCCGCGGATCTGGCGCCGGCATGGCACGGCCCCCCGCCTCGCAAGGACCGTCGACCGCCGGTCTAATCGGCGCGGTTCGGCCGCCGGAACATCGACCTCGGTGATAGGAAGCTCTATATAAAGGGCGGACGTGGGACGCCCGAACGATGGCCGACATTGCAGAAATCATCGACAATTTCGCGCTTCTTGACGACTGGGACGACCGCTACCGCTACCTGATCGAGCTCGGCAGGCAGCTGCCGCCGCTCGCGTCGACGGCTTACAAAGACGCCAACAAGGTGCAGGGTTGCGCCAGCCAGGTTTGGCTCGACACCCGTGTGCGGCCCAATGGTGCCGGCGGCCCGATCCTGACGTTTGCCGGCGACAGCGACGCTCACATCGTGCGCGGATTGATCGCTGTTCTGTTCGCGATGTTTTCCGGCAAGCACGCCAAGGACATTCTCGCCACCGATGCGCTCGCGCTGTTCGACAGGATGGGCCTGCGCGAACACCTGACGCCGCAACGGTCGAACGGCTTTCGCTCGATGGTCGAGCGCATCCGTAGCGAGGCGCAGGCCGCGCTGGCCGCTGCGGCCGTGTAAGCCCCGTCTATTTGCGCCGGCGGCGCTGCTGGCCCAGTCCCATCTGCTTGGCAAGCTGCGAACGGGCGGCCGCGTAATTCGGCGCAACCATCGGATAGTCCGGCGCCAAACCCCATTTCTCGCGATACTGCTCGGGCGTCATATTGTACTGGGTGCGCAGATGCCGGCGCAGCGATTTGTACTTTTTGCCGTCTTCCAGGCAGACGATGTAATCGGAAGCGATTGAGCGCCTAACCGGAACTGCGGGCTTTGGCACCTCGGCGGGCGCCGCCGTCGACGCACCGACAACGCGCTTGAGCGCGGTGTGCACCTGGCCGATCAAATTGGCAATTTCACCGCTCGGCATTGAATTGTTGCCGATATAAGCGGCTACGATTTGCGCCGTGAGTTCTAATAGCGAATGCTCGCTCAAATTGTCGGCCATGAGCGGAGTGTCTGCCGTTATCGCCTGCACTGCTCCGGCGCCGGATGTCCCAGCGGACCGCGCTTTAGAAATCTGCACCTCGGAAATCTATATTCGAGATCACCAATAGAAGCAATAATAGAGCGCACGGCTCTAACGAGAATGACAGTAGAACCCTGTGGGAATACTTGGCAACGGAGCAGCCGGCCAAGCAACCTAGACTAGCTCGCGCCCGAACGCAATGAATCGGCCGCATGGCGGCTTCGCTACGTGGGCTTCGGAAGGTGTGACGCGGCGTGCTCAGCCGTTCTGCTCGATGTGGCTGCGCAGCTCGGTGATGGAGCGGAAACGGAGTGTGCCGCCGGGCAGCTGCGCCTCGATGGAGCCGTCGGAATAAAGTGTGTAGGCCATGCCCTCGACCACGCCGGACTTGAGGATCGACACGCCCGCAGATGTTTGGGTCGGAGCGGCCGGCGGCGGCGCACTGGGCGCGGCCGCGGCGGCTTGGACGACCGGTGCTTCTGCTACGGGAGCCGGTTGCGCCACAGCAGGCTGAGCCTCCGTCGGCGAGCGTGGCGCCTTCGGCCATAGCGTATCGAAAATCGAACTCTTGGGCTGCGGCCGCGGCGTCGGCCCGTTGGCCTCGCGCGGCGCGGCGCGCGCCGCGCCATTGAACTTGGAAAGGCCGGGATCGGCAACGCCATTCTCGTCGTCCGGCCGCACCGGCGCATTGGGCAGGAGCGAAACGTCGCGCGCTTCCACCACGGGCGCGCTTTCGATCCGCTCGGCGCTTGGTGCTACCGACGGCGCGGTTGCTTCGGTTGCGGCCGCATTCGGCTGCGCCGGGAGTGGGATGCGGGGCTCGGCTGCGTGGTCTGTCAAAGTGTCAGCGGGCATCTGACCCGGTTGCGCGGCTGCAGCGCGCGGCATCGGTTTTGCAACCAGCGCCCGTTCGACGCGCATTAACGCACGCACCACAAGGCCAAGTCCGATAAGAATGCAGCCGCCGATGATGGCGATGATGCCGGGCGTAGCGTTGCTCACGTCGAATGCGCGATCCTGTAAGGAGACGCCCGACCCAACAAGCGCTAAACCGGCCGCTGTAATCGCGACCCCCAACACCAATAAAAACGCGTACATACGCCCGTCCCCGTACCGGCACGCGAACGCCCGGTGGATACTTTTTGTCACTATTTTGACGAGGGTCTCGGAACCGCGCAAGCTTTATATTCCTAGATAACGATTGACGGTCGGCTTGCCGACACATTCTGTCCGCGCGCCGGCGCCATCTGAATTTTCTATAGAGCGCCATAACCTATTGGCACACTTTCATTATTTACATGCTCTGCCGGCCGGGAATCGCAACCGCGTCCATCAGGAAAAAATTTCGGCCCCGTGGGCGAGCATGCCTGCCGTCGCGGTTGCCCCCGCCCCGGCATTGAGCCTATCTAGCTTTCGGACTTTCGGAACAATCGTCTGAACCCGGCGGTTTACCGCCAAATCCCGCCCGTTTCGGCCTTCACATTGAGGAGAGACCAATGGCATTCACCTTGCCCGAACTGCCCTATCCGTACGACGCGTTGACGCCGCACATGTCGCGGGAAACGCTCGAATTCCACCACGACAAACATCACCAGGCCTATGTGACCGCGGGCAACAATCTGGCCAAAGGAACGGAGTGGGAGAACAAGCCCGTCGAGGAGGTCGTCAAGGGCACCTATGGCAAGAACCAGGGCCTCTTCAACAATGCCGGCCAGCACTATAACCACATTCACTTCTGGAAATGGATGAAGA
>JASHWN010000346.1 GCA_030044035.1 Xanthobacteraceae bacterium | reverse complement strand
TGCACCGATAACTTGATGCGTTCGGTAACCGCCTTATCGAGAGCGCTGAATCGATCGTTCAGAGCTACCACGGCATTGTCGATTTCAACGCTGTTTTGCGGATCAAGCCCGCGCAGATACTCGATGGATGAATAGAGCGTTTGTGTTTGCGCGCTGATCTCGTTCTCGATGGCCGCCTTGTGGGTTTCGTCTTCGACCGACATCAGACGAGGCGCCGAAGCGACGAGTATGCTGGCCTCTTGGGACAGCCGCAGCGATCCGATGGTTGCCGGCATGCTGTCCGAGATAATCTCGGTCATCGTGGCGCCGATGCTGCTGGAGCCGTAGAGCGCAAAGAGCGAGCCAACGACCGTCATGAATGCGGCGGTGCCAAACGCGGCATAAAGGCGCGAGCGTATGGTTTTCAGTCGCGGTAGCCAGATAGGCCGGCCGCGTCGGCCCGCTTTGACTGTCGAGCTTGAGTTTGTACCCACCGGCGACCTCGACTTGGCAGGAAAGGAGCAGCGCTTGCAGCTATTGATCTGCGATGCGGAGCAATCTCGTGACCTGCTTGAATGACCCGTCACTTTGCAGGACTGTAAAATAGACCTGATCCGCGCCCTGGTTGTTCGCATTTCCGTAGCGGAGAACGACACCTCCCAAGTCGAATGGCGATTGGGGCATGGCGTTCAAGAAATTCTCGCGGGTTGGTTCGTTGCCGATGCGTTTGAGCGCAGCGGCAACAAGCCTGCCTACGAGATAGCCCTCCAAGGACACGAACCCCGGCTTGGCCTTGGCATCCGAGTAGCTGATCGCATGCTGATAAGCCGCCACGACCGGCAAGGACGAGTCCCAGGGCGAAGGCACGACTTGGCTTACGATGACGCCAGCTCCATCTCGGCCAAGCTCTTTGGCCAGCGAATCCGAGCCGACGAATGAAATTGCAACGAACACCGGATCGAATTTCAGTGCGTGGGCAAGTTTGATGAACTCGGCGACCGGCTTGTAGGGCGCGACCGTGACGACGGCTTCCGGTTTCGCCTTCATGATGTCGAGCAAAGCCGATTTCACTGCCGTCGTGTTGCGGAGAAAACTGCCTGACGCCACAAGCGCCATGTTGCGTTTAGCCAGCGCCCGCTGCACCCCCTCGAGGCCGGCGAGACCAAAAGCGTCGTCCTGATAGAGGATCGCGATCTTCGATATCCCCAAATCCTTGGTCAGATGCTCGATCCACGCCTCGGTTTCCTGGAAATAAGAGGCGCGGATGTTGACAACGTAGTGATTGTAGGGATTGCGCAAAAACTCCGCGCCCGTGAACGGGCCGATGAACGGCACTTTCGCGGCCGTCGCGATCGGCTGCCCGGCTTTCGAGGTCGGCGTGCCGACCGCTCCGACGAGAGCAAAAACCTTGTCGTCCTGGATGATTTGCTTGGTCGCCTCGACGGTCTTTTCCGGCTCATAGCCGTCGTCGAGCGATTTCAGTTGCAGGAAACGTCCGAAAATCCCGCCTGAGCGGTTAACCTCGGAGAATGCGGCCGATAGGCCGTCGCGCATGCCTTGCCCCAGGTCGCGGGCAGGTCCCTGTAGGGCCGCCACTTGCCCGAACAGAATGGCCTTATCGCTGACCCCGTCTTCAGCGACAGCGGCATGGGCGCCGAGGCTGACGACGAGTACAAGTGCGAACGCTTGTGGGCTACCTCTCATCAGGTCTCTCTTTATTCCGCTGCGACAAAATTTTACGGGACTTGGCCCATTTGACCACTTTGTAGTTAACCGGTTGTTAAGAAACAGCTCGAGTGCTCTTTCAGATGCCCAATCTACTAATTGCCAACGGTTCGCCGGAGCCTGGTCCCGCTCGCCTGTCCAGATTCGAATTTGTTGGCAGGTGGAAAGGAAGATATGGGCCTGGTGTCCCTAGATTTTTCTGTTGTGCGCGTTCCACTCGCGTTCGAGATTGGCGATCAGCGCCGGGCTGTAATGGCAATAGGCCTGGTCGCGCGCGTAAGCCGAAAAGTATTGGCGGAAAATGTCGAACGGCTCTTCGCCGATCCGCAGTGCGCGGCGGTTCGACGTGGCGCTGACCGCGCCCGAACTGATCAGTCGCGCGATGACGCGATCGAGCGCGCCGTCCATCTCGGCAGGCGCGGCGATCTCGTCGCAGATCAGACGGCCCTCCGGGCTCGCGCAGTCGAGGCGGCGCTCGTATTGGATCGCCTGCCGGGCGATGCGGTCGCCGGTAAAGCGCGGCATGCGCAAGTTCGCGGCGCCCGGGATGATGCCCTCCTTGCGCGCCGGCAATGTCATGAACGCGTCGCTTGCCGCCAGCACGTAATCCATCGTCAGCAAAATCTGGCAGTGGCCGCCGATGGCAAAACCGTCGAGCGCGGCGATCCACGGCTTCTCGATCCCGGTGCCGTGGACGTCGTCGGGCATAGCGTCGGGCTGCGCCACGCCGCGGAAAAACTTGTGCACGAAGCCGAGGTCGCGGCGCAAAAACCAGGTGAACGGAATGAGGCCGCGATAGAGATGCGTGAGGTTGATGCCGGCGCCGAACAGTTTTTGGCCGCGATATTTCGGGTGCTCGACCTCGCCGCCGCGCAGCACCGCGACGTCGGTTGCCGGATCGAGGATGGCAACGTCGACCGCGATCTCCATGGCGTCGAGCGTGGTGTTGTCCTCGGCGTTGAGGAAGCGCGCATTGCCGGCGGTGACGAACACCGCTTTGCCGCGCCGCTCGACCGTCACCTTGCCGAGATCGACGCGGCCCCTGGCATCGAGCTCGCGCAGAAAATCCGCCGCCGAAGCGCGCGGCAGCAGCATGGCGTGGCAAAGGTGGCGCCCGGACGTTTCGTCGGCGAGCACATGGGCGAGAAAAATGCCCTGGTCGATTTCGACGCCGTCCTTGTCGCGCTGCAGGAACTCGCTTTCAGCCGCAATCTGCTCCGGCGTCGGCGTCAGGCCGGGCACCGCGGCGGCAGCGGCGAACACCAAATCTTCCAGGCGGACAAAGCGCGAGCGCCGCTGCGTCAGCTCGTCGTAGAGCACGCCTGCGTGCGCGCTGAGAAAGCGTTCACGCGCCGCGCGCGCGGCGGCAAAAATCGTTTGCGCCGCTTCGGCCTCGGCGCGGCTGCGCTTGGGTTTTTTCGGCAACCGCGCGATCAGCGCATCCGACTGTTTCCAGAACTGGGCGAAGCGGCGGCGGTCTTCGGCAATGCCGGTCGTGCTGCGCGGCACGGCGGCGAGCCAGGCAGCGACTGTGTCCTGGTCGAGGCCACCTTCCTGCAACGCGCATCTCGCCGCAGCTTGATCCATATTCACGCTTTCGGCCGCCGGTCGACGACGCGCTTGGCCTTGCCCTGCGAGCGCTCGATGGTGCCGGGTTCGAGCACGCGCACCGTCGCGGTCAAGCCCACATAGGATTTGATCAGGTGCTGGGCGCGCAGCGCCAAGCCGCCGATGTCGTCGGCGCTCAGCTTACCGGAAAGCTCCGGCCGCATCTCGACCAGCACGTCGAGTTCATCAAGCGCATGCGGCCGCCGCACTTCCAGCAGATAATGCGGCGCGAGCGCCGGTTCACGGCCGAGCACCGCCTCGATCTGCGACGGAAACAAATTGACGCCGCGGATGATCAGCATGTCGTCGGAGCGGCCCTTGATGCGCTCGATGCGGCGCATCGGCCGGCTCGCCGGCGGCAGCAGCCGGGTGAGGTCGCGCGTGCGGTAGCGGACCACCGGCATCGCTTCTTTGGTCAGCGAGGTGAGCACGAGCTCGCCCGGCTCGCCGTCCGGCACGACGCGGCCGGTCTCCGGATCGATGATCTCGGGATAGAAGTGGTCCTCCCACAAGGTCAGCCCGCCTCTGCTGTCCGGGCATTCCTGACCGACGCCCGGGCCGATCAGCTCGGACAGGCCGTAATGATCGAGCGCTTGCAGGCCCAGGCGGCGCTCGATCTCGTCGCGCATGCTGTCGGTCCACGGCTCGGCGCCGAAAATGCCGATGCGCAGGCTGCAATCTTTGGCCGCGACAAAACCCTGGCGCTCGAACTCGTCGGCGATGGCGAGCATGTAGGACGGCGTCGCCATGATGATGTCGGGGCGGAAATCGACGATGAGCTGGACCTGCCGCTCGGTGAAGCCGCCGCT
>JASHWN010000345.1 GCA_030044035.1 Xanthobacteraceae bacterium | reverse complement strand
CCAGCCCCAGCCGCCGCGGCCCCAGCCGCCGTGGCCCCAGCCGCCACCCCAGCGCGCCTGCGCGGATCCCGCAGTTGCCAAAGCCACCGCGGCCAGTGCCGCAACGGCAACGAGTGCAGTTACAACCTTTTTCATGGCATTACCTCGACGTGTTCCTCGGCGAATTGCAGCCGCCCCCGTTGGTCTAGAATTCGCATCCATAGGTGAACAGGCACTGAACGATGATGCCTGATTGTGGCCATCATTGGGAAACTTCGTAGCCGGGAAATGCAAGGGATGTCGGTTACTTACACGGTCGGCGACATCCATGGCTCGCTCGGCAAGATGCAAGCCTTGGTCGAAGCCTGCCGGCGGCACGCTGACGGCCGCGCCATGCGATTCGTCTTTCTCGGCGATTACATCGACCGTGGCCCGGACTCCGCCAGCGTGGTCCGCGCCATGATGGCTCTGCAGGACGAGCTGCAGGAACGCCTCATTGCGCTGATGGGCAACCACGAGGCGTGGCTGCTCGCGGTGCTCGATGGCGTCGCGCAGGAGAGGGGTTGGCTTTTCAATGGCGGCGCGCAGACCCTCTTGAGCTACGGCGTGCGCGCCGCCAGCGATCTGCCCCGCGCGCATCTTGAGTGGATGCGCTCGCTGCGCTTGAGCTACGACGACGGCCGCCGTCTCTTCGTCCATGCCGGGGTCAATCCGGACAAGCCGCTCGACGCCCAGGCCGAGCACGACCTGCTCTGGATCCGCGAGCCGTTCCTGACCGATGGGCGCGATTACGGCAGGCTCGTCGTGCATGGCCACACGCCGCTCGAAACCACCGAGCCGGAATTGCGGCGCAACAGGCTCAATCTGGACACCGCCGCGGTGTTCGGCGGGCCGCTTACGGCCGCGGTGTTCGACGATACGCAAACCGAACCGCTCGCCTATCTGCAAGCCGCATAGAAGCCCCGAGTCAGCCCCACTTTTTCGCCGCTCTGCGACATTCCGCCGCATGTGGACGGAAAGCAGCAAGCCAACTCGGCGCCTGCAAACGCCGCCGGCGCGCCGGGTTATGCTCGCGCCGATTCGCCCGGAAGCGGCGGGGGAAAGACTGATGAAGCGCGGAGCTGCGAGGCCGCGGAGTAAGCCCGTTGCGTCGCGGGTGATGCCGGCCGGGCACGCGCAGGCGCAGCTCCCGCAGGCGCCAGCCGCGCCGCCGACGCGACGCGGCAAAACGTCGTCGCGTTCGCTGATGACGCGGCTTGCCGCCGAGGTGGAGTGTTTGGCGGCGCAGCTTGCGCAATCGCGCGCCAAGGTCAGCGATCTCGAGACCAAGATCGAGACCGATCCGCTGACCGAATTGTTGAACCGGCGCGGCTTTGAGCGCGAACTCAAGCGCTCGCTGGCCTACCTCAAGCGCTACGGCGCCAGTGCCGCTTTGCTCTTCATCGATCTCGACCGCTTCAAGCCGGTCAACGACCGCCACGGCCATGCCGCCGGCGATGCGGTGCTCAAGGCTGTCGCCGCGACGCTGACCCGCAATGTGCGCGCTTCCGACGTCATCGCCCGTCTCGGCGGCGACGAGTTCGTAGTGCTGCTGTGGAACGTCACCGCCGCCGTCGCCGCGGCCAAGGCGGTCGCGCTGGAGAACGCAATCGCGGCCGAGCCAGTGCGCTTCGGCCCTGCCACCCTCAAAATCGGCGCTTCTGCCGGGGTAGCGCTGATCGGTGCGTCCGAAACGCCGGCCGCGCTTGTCGCCCGCGCCGACGCCGCCATGTACGCGCGCAAGCGCGAGCGGCAAGGCCGCCATTGCGGGGCGGCGCGAAGCGCCGAGCCCGCAATCCATAGCCACGGTCCGCGCAGACCTTCTCCGACAGGGGTTATGGATGGCGGATAGAAGCGGAGCTTGTCATCGGGCCGCGCTTCGCGCGGACCCGTTGGCGGCTTCCGTAAATGACGGCTAGGCGATGATATCCGGCGTGAGCTGGTCTTCGATGAAGGTGATGCGATCGCGCAGCTGCAGCTTGCGCTTCTTCAGGCGCTGCACCTGGATGATGTCGGCACCTGGCGATTCCTGCAGCGCGCTGATCGCGGCGTCGAGGTCGCGATGCTCCTGCTGCAGCCGCGCCAGCTGCGCGCGAAGCTCGCGTTCTTCCTCTTTGGTCATTTTGCCTTGGTCGCGCCGATAAGTTGCGGCTTCGCTTCTTGGCACGTCTTAGGCCGGTCCGGCGGCGCCGATTATCGCGTCTTGGTTAACGCCGGACAAGCCGGAACCGCGTTTGCCGCAGTGGAGAGCCCGGTCCGGGGCCCTTCCGCCGCGCTGCAAAGGGAGTATCATGTGGCTGTCACAAAGCGACCAAGTCGTTCCCGATTGTTGAGGCAGCATTCATAAACGCAAGGAGACAGGCCACATGGCGATCGAATCGCATCTTGCGGAACTTGAACGGCGGCACCAGGCTCTTGAGCAGGAAATCTCCGAAGCGCTGGCGCATCCATCAAGCGACGGCCTCAAGATTGCGGAATTGAAGCGGAAAAAATTGTACGTGAAGGACGAGATCGCGCGGCTGCGGCAGCAAGCGTTCGTGCACTAAGCGGCTAAGTTCGCGGCGATTAACTCGGTTTGCGCACTCCCGCGAGGGAGTGGAAAGGAATGGTTTTTTCGTCATGCCCGGCCTGGTGCCGGGCATCCACGTCTTAGGCCGTGAAAAAAGACGTGGATGGCCGGGACGAGCCCGGCCATGACGGTCTGAGCGACGTTGTAGTCGGGAAATTCAACATGCGCTCCTACATTTATCGTGCGCTGTTCGAGCCGGGTGACCGCCGCGGCAACGTCGTCGTTACGTTTCCCGACGTGCCGGAGGCGATCACGCAGGGGCGCGGCGAGGCTGATGCGCGAGTCATGGCCGAAGAGGCGCTGGGCCTAGCGCTGCTCAGCTATCTCGAACGCGACAAGCCGCTGCCGAAGCCGCGCGCCAAAGGACGCGAGCTGATCGACATCGCGGTGGCGCCTGACGTGGCGACCAAGCTCGCCGTCCTGGAGGCGTTCGTTGTCGCGAAGCCCGCCCAGTAATTGTCAGCAACTACCCAGATGCCGCTGTAGCTGCCGCGCTCTTAATGAACTTCATAATCATAGCCTCAGCACTCCCCCAGACAAATCCTTCATCACAACCGAATTCTGACTCATGATGAGAAACATAACGAGGATTTGTTAGCGCTTCAGACGCGCGCCTCGCTAAACCTTCATGAATCTCCCTCATCACATCAGCAGTCATGTGATAAAGCACAAATTGGATTTGATCCTCCGGAATAAATCGAATCAATCCAATCCCATTGCTCCTTGCGTAATTCAATGCTGCGCGACGGAATCCCTGCATAGTTAGCATATAACCCTTTGTGCGGAATCCCTTAAGCTGGTCGAGTTTAGATTTGAATTCCTCGATCTCTGAAATATCAACGAAACTGCTGTAAGCCTTGCATTCGAAAATGATTACTAAAGTTGGCTGTCCATCTGTTGTATTAACGCCTCTTGCAAAAAGCTCAACGACATTTTCAAACTTTATGTCGGCTTTACGATCCACGGAATGATATGACTTCTTGCGGTGAAAGACGCATGAAGACGAATCGTATGGTAATTCCTTCTCAGATAATAGCTTCTTGACAAGGCTGAATACTTTGTTCTCGTATTCGGTTCCGGCTTTTGTCGTGTTGTTGGATGCCAACGCAGGCCTCTCTGTGCGCAGCCGATCTACTACGGGTGAAGCTAAATCCCCTTCGCCACCTCGCGCAGCTTGAATTTCTGCAGCTTGCCGGTCGAGGTCTTCGGAATTTCGGCGAACACCACGTAGCGCGGGCATTTGTAGGCGGCGAGAT
>JASHWN010000036.1 GCA_030044035.1 Xanthobacteraceae bacterium | reverse complement strand
ATCCGGGATTGACTTCATGCCGGCCTGTTCGGCGGCGGCGCGGAACGCTTCGAGCAGCTGCCAGTGCACGCGCGGCGGCTCGATGCGCAATTCGCCGCCGGCGCCGTGCTTGTCGCTCTCGCCGAGGAAATGGTTCTCATGCTTCTTGAAATACGGCAGCACGTCGTCCCAGCCCCAGCCGGTCAGGCCGAGCTGCCGCCAATGGTCGTAATCGGCGGCCTGGCCGCGCATGTAGATCATAGCGTTGATCGCCGACGAGCCGCCGATCGCCTTGCCGCGCGGGTAATTGAGCACGCGGCCGTTGAGGCCGGCTTCCGGCTCGGTCTTGAAGCACCAGTCCGAGCGCGGATTGCCGATGGCGAACAGATAGCCGACCGGAATGTGGAACCAGATCCAATTGTCGCGGCCGCCGGCTTCGAGCAGCAGCACGCGCTTTTGCGCATCGGCCGACAGCCGATTGGCGAGGAGACAGCCGGCCGAACCGGCGCCGACGATGATGTAATCGTATTCGCCTTCGATCGGCGTCGGCTCGGTCATTGCGGCCTCGCTGCTGGTCCCCGCCAGCAGAACGCAACGACCATAACACACGCGGTAGCAATGTGACGCAAGCGAGCCCGCTTGTCTCAGGGTGCCCACCGGGGCATAGTGCTCCGGCACGACGAACGGTGCGCTGGGCGCGCGCCGTTAGCGCCCGGAACGACGGTTCCCCAAGGCGGTCGTGGCGCTCTCGACAATAATCGCCGGACGTGCGGCCGCGCGCCGCGCGACCGCATTGGAGAACCGTCATGGTGCAGAAAAAGCGCCTCGCCGCGGCCTTCGCCGCATTGCTGGCAATTGCGTTGATCGGACATTCCGCTGCGGCGCAACAGAATTCCATTACCGTGTTCGCCGCCGCGTCGATGAAGAACGCGCTCGACGACGTCGATGCGGCTTTCAGCAAAAAAGCCGGCGTCAAGGTGGTGGCGAGCTATGACGCGAGCTCCGCGCTCATCAAGCAGATCGAGGCCGGCGCGCCAGCCGACGTCTTCCTTTCCGCCGACCTGAACTGGATGGACTATGCGGCGCAGAAAAACCTCATCAAGAGCGAGACGCGCGTCAATCTGCTCGGCAACACGCTGGTCCTGATCGCACCGAAAGATTCCAAGATCGGCAACGTGACCATCGCGCCGGGCTTCGATCTCGCCAAGCTGGCCGGCGACGGCCGCATCGCCACCGGCGACGTGAAAGCCGTTCCGGTCGGACTGTACGCCAAGGCCGCGCTCGAAGCGCTCGGCGTCTGGGCTTCGGTCGAGCCAAAGATGGCGATGACCGCCAACGTGCGCGCCGCGCTCATTCTGGTGGCGCGCGGCGAGGCGCCGCTCGGCATCGTTTATTCGACCGACGCCAAGGTCGAACCGGGCGTCAAGGTGGTCGGCATATTTCCCGACATTACGCATCCGCCAATCGTCTATCCGGTGGCGGCGACGGTGAACGCCAAGCCCGACACGGCCGCGTATCTGGCGTTCCTGCGCTCGTCGGCAGCGCGGACGATTTTCGAGCGCTACGGCTTCGTGGTCCTGGCCAAGCCGACGTCATGACCGCTAGCCGTGTTTGACCTCGCGCCCGACCAATGGACGGCGGTCGCGCTGTCGCTGCGCGTATCGGTCGTTGCCACCGCCTGCGCGTTGCCGTTCGGCATCGCCATCGGCTGGCTGCTGGCGCGCCGCAAATTCTGGGGCAAGACGCTGCTCGACGGCATCGTGCACCTGCCGCTGGTGCTGCCGCCGGTCGTGACCGGCTATCTGCTGTTGATCTCGTTCGGCAAGCGCGGCCCGATCGGTGCGTTTCTTTACGACTATTTCGGCTTCGTGTTTTCGTTCCGCTGGACCGGCGCGGCGCTGTCCTGCGGCGTCATGGGCTTTCCGCTGATGATCCGCCCGATCCGGCTGTCCATCGAGGCGATCGACCGGCGCCTCGAAGACGCCGCCGCCACGCTCGGCGCCAGCCGCTTTCTGGTTTTTCTCACCGTCACGCTGCCGCTGGCGCTGCCTGGCGTCATCGCCGGCATGCTGTTGTGCTTCGCCCGTGCGCTCGGCGAATTCGGCGCCACCATCACCTTCGTGTCGAACATTCCGGGCGAGACCCAGACGACCTCGGCCGCGATCTACACGCTGACCCAAATACCGGGCGGCGACGCGGCGGCCGGCCGGCTCGTCGTCGTGGCGATCATCCTGTCGCTTGCTGCGCTGCTCGCCTCTGAATGGTTCGCGCGCCGCGCCGCCATCCGCTTCCACGGGGAATGAACGTGCTCGCCGTCGAGGTCGAAAAGCAGCTCGGTACATTCAAGGTGTCGGTTCGCTTTCAAGCAGCCGGCGGCGCGACTGCTTTGTTCGGGCCGTCCGGCGCCGGCAAGACCTCGGTGATCAATATGATCGCCGGCCTATTGCGGCCGGACCGCGGCCGCATCGCGCTCGACGATACGGTGCTGTTTGATGCGTCGGCCGGTATCGACGTGCCGCCGCATCGGCGGCGCCTCGGCTACGTGTTCCAGGATGGCCGGCTGTTTCCGCATCTCTCGGTACGGCAGAACCTTGACTACGGCCGGCGCATGAGCGGGCTTCCGCGCGACGCCGGCGCGCTTGACCGGATCGTCGCGCTGCTCGACATCGACCGCCTGCTCGAACGGCGGCCGC